>NZ_SVCB01000072.1 GCF_015058545.1 Veillonella sp. | reverse complement strand
TCAGCTTTAAATTCTTTTAAACGGCGATTATCTACGATGGCAACAATGTCATCACGTGTTGCCACGGTTTCTTCCGCAATGAACGGCATTACGTTTTTCGTATTCCAATTCATAGCCGACGGTTCAAGACCCGGAATATCCGCGGCTTTTTCAACACGATAAATCAATTGATTGCTGTAGAACCCGGCCGACGTCTGATAACGGCCATAGCTTACAACCATATCCCCCGGTTTAACCGTTTGTGCCACCACGTTGCCTACAGCTTTAGAAGAGTAAGCGTTGCAATACGGCATTGCTACGGCAAAAGTGAGCACGGAATACAATACGATATTGGCAATCACGGTGTATTTTACCAATTTCAAATGATTTACCATGACACGAGCCGCCAAAATCGCAATCGGTAACAAATACGGGAATGTATATGTCGTGTATTTAGTGGCCATCAGTTGGTAGAACACGGCAATGGTAAACGCCCAAATCAGTAAAAAGATAGTCGTTTGGTCAAACTGCATCATAGCACGCAGGGTTACTCGCCAAGATGGCATTCCCGCAGTTTTAGAATCGGTCCCCTGTGCATTCATAGCCATACCGGACGAATCAGCCGTATCCATAACAGTCATATGCACCGGTACTCTGACAGTAGTGCCATCGGCCATAACGACTGTGCCAAAATGTTTATGACTTTTTTCAGTAACAACGGCGTCTATTGCACCTGCAGTTTTTAACATTTGACGCTGTGCCTGAAAACGACGTTTAAAGAGGTACGGCAAGGTAAATACCCACGGGAAGAACCCGATAATAAACATACCCAAATAGTAGTACCACACATTATCCCGCGGATGTTCCGAAACGGTAGCACGCAATACATTATGAACACCCAAGAAGGTGTCAATGAAGTCCATGCCGTGCACGCTGTACATGTAGTAATACCAAGGGCCGGCGGTTAGAACGAAGATGGCAATCCCACCGAGCCATTTCATATGAAGCAGCTCTTTATAATCACGCTGCGAAACTAAGAATAACACAACGATTAAGCCCGGTAACAATAAGCCGATAGGCCCTTTTGTCAAAACAGCTAAACCGGCAAAGAAATAGGCTCCGTAATAGTAATTACGCTTTTTAAAATAATAACCCAAATAGAAGAAAATAAGGGCCGCATTAAAGAATACAAATAAGGTCATATCGGTAATTACAGTCTTGGAAATGAGCCAATATTCTAACGATGTACCCAAAATAACCGTAGCTACAAGCGCTGTCAGACGGTTAAAGAGTTTTTGTGTGAACCAATAGGTCATGAGTAGCCCGCTAATGCCGAAGACAGCCGGGAAAAAGCGCGCCGCCCATTCATTGACGCCAAACAGTTTAAAAGCGGCAATCACTTCCCAATAAAAGAAAATCGGTTTGTCATACCAATAATTACCATAAATTTGAGGCGATAAATAATTGCCGGCCTGCAGCATTTCCTTCGCCGTTAAGGCATAGTTTGACTCAACCGGATCCGTGATGGCAATGCCCCAATTGCCCAGGAAAAACAGATACACACCTAACAACAGAATCCAGCCGAGATATTTTTTTGACTCACTCATGATGGGCACTCTCCTCAATCTGCTTATAAGATAATTCATAATCTGAAACTGAATTTTTAGCTATTATGGGACGGCGCTGTGCGTATTTTTTGTCAAGAAAGCGCCAACCGTATACACTGGCCATACCGATAATAACACCAAATATGCCTCCCATCAGTACATCTGACGGATAGTGCACATATAAATATATTCTTGAAAAACTGATAAGTAAGGCTACGCCTAAGGCCACATAACGGCCCGGAATCTTATTCATAAATAAAATTGTGACTGCGGCTAAAGCTGACCAAGCATGACCTGACGGGAATGAATAATCCCATGGTTCATGAATTAACAGTTGCACCGCCGGTTGCAGTTCAAACGGTCTAAGCCGTGCCACCATCGGCTTAACGCCCAAGTTCAAGAGAACAAAACCAATGAGCATGGCCGTCATCATCATGTAGCCTACTTTTCGGTATTTTTTTTGTAACACGAAGACTATGCTAAGAGCAATCCAGATTGCCCCGCCATTACCTAAATCCGTGGCTTCTTCCATGAGAGTATCCAGCCAAGGTGCATGCCCATATAACCATATATAATTCAAAATCGAAAAATCATATTGTTGTATGAGACTAAAAAATTGTTCCATCAATGTAATAGCCTCCTTTGGTATTAACTTTCATCCTTAGTATACAAAAGGGTTTTAAACAAGATTTACACCAAATATAAACAAAATTTAAACTTTTATTATCAATTGATAAATCAAGTTTTTTCGACAAAAAAATAGCTGCCGGATGGGATTTTCCCATCTGACAGCTATAATGCTTACCTTATATTCTATTTATTTTGTATTGCTCTTTGACATGCTATTGTCTCCGGCAATACTTTATCGAATGCTACATTTTAAATTACTACATTTTAAACCGATACCCGGCACCCCACACGGTTTCAATATAGCGCGGATTGCTCGAATCGTCTTCGATTTTTTCACGCAAGCGATTGATATGAACAGCTACAGTTGCCACATCACCAATGGCTTCAAGGCCCCAAATACGCTCGTACAAGGTTTCTTTGTCAAATACCAAGTCACCGTTACGAACTAAGAACAAAAGCAATTCATATTCTTTATTTTTCAAATTTACTTCTTTATTATGCACAAAAACGCGATGTGAACCGGGCTGAATGAGTAAATGGCCCACCTGAATGTCCGCTTCCCCCTTATTGGTGCTTTGCCCTTTACGTAACCGTTCATATTGAGCGATATTAGCTTTCACGCGTGCTACCAAAATACTTGGAGAGAATGGTTTTTCAATGTAATCATCGGCACCTAAGCCTAGCCCGTGAATCTTATCTATATCTTCCTGCTTAGCCGTTACCATAAGAATGGGAATATCCAGCGTTTCTCTTAATTTCTTTAAAATACTGAAACCGTCAACGGTCGGCAACATGACATCAAGCAGTATTAAATCAAAGGGTTCATTTAAGGCGAGTTCCAACCCTTTGCCGCCGTCATTGGCGATGGTTACTTCAAATTGGCTCAGTTCTAAATAGTCTCGCTCAATTTCAGCAATTGCCTGATCATCTTCAATAATTAAAATTCGTTTCGCCACTACATCAACCTCCGTATTTCGGGAACTTCATGATTATACGCAAACCGCCGTTATCAGCATTTTCAGCTTCAATGATACCACCCATTTGCTGCACCATCTTTTTGACAATCGCAAGACCGAGACCACTTCCCTTATGAGGATTGCTACGCGCCGCATCACTGCGATAGAATACGTCAAAAAGCCGTTCCAAACTGCTTTCATTAGCTCCGGGTCCGTCATCCGCTAAAATAAGCGCAACCATATCTTCCTGATTCCGACAGGACATATACAAATTACCGGTTTCATTCACTTTATATTTTACACTGTTATCGGCAATATTGGCTACAATATTACGGATTTGAAACGGGTCGGCCCAAATCAAAGAGCCCTGCTCAATCGCTTCACGATGAAGAATTAAGCCCTTATTCTTATACGCTTCCCCTTCATCGCGGATGAACATTTCCAAATGCGTACCCAGGTCCATTTTTTCAGGATAGCTAGGATATTCTTCCAAATCCATTTTTGAAAACGTAAAGAGATTACTGATCATGTGCTCCATTTCATCCGCCTTCGTCTGAATCATGCGCACATATTTTGCCTGTAGTTCCGGCGTTGTTGCAATACCGTCCTCCAAGCCTTCCGCATACGCCTTAATCGACGTTAACGGGGACCGTAAATCATGAGAAATACCGGCCAATAACTCTTTACGATTTTGTTCCTGCTTTTGAATCAACGTAACGGATTCTTCCAAACGACGGGCCATATCGTTAAAATCTTCGCAAATCGGTGCAAATTCGTCTTTCCCATCATAAGTGAGTTTAATTTTTAAATTACCGTCGCGAATTTGACGAACCCCCGATGCCAATAAATCTAAAGCACTGCGAATATGCTGGAACACAAAACGTGTTAAGAATTTATTCGCTACGATAATACCTATGATAAACATAATGAAGATAAATATGAGGGACCATTTAACCGTGTTTTTGGCCGGCCAAGTACGCGTCTTGATTTCCGAACCGTAAATATAGACGCGATAATCGCCCGCCTTAGTCACAACATTTCGTGTGGCTATGGCGTGACTACCGTTCGAAATGATACCGTCACCATTTAGTTGATCCGCTGCGTCTTCCAGTTTAAGGGCTTCCGCATCCGGTGCATCGCCCCAAGTCCATAATTCACCGGATGGGCTTGCCACACGCACCGTATAGCCGGTTACTTGACGCAATGCCGCCGATACATCCGAAATCTTCGGATCGCGACCGGCCGCTGCCGTTTCCTGAAGTTTCCCTTCTACCTGTGTCAACATAAAGGTTCCGGTCCGCTCAAAATCTTCCAAATCACGAACGCCGATGTTATTCCGCTGTACGCTTGGAATCCAAATGGCTGCCAAGCTGACAAATACAATAAGTAACGCCACTATCGATGGAATGGCAATCATCAAAATATTCGAGATTACCAGCCGCTTTTTTATCAACATGCCTTACTTTGCCTCCCCCTGTCCTTCTATAATAAGATCTATTTCCGGTTCCAATAATCGTTTATAAAAATAATCCATGGCAAATGCGCCGATTGGCGATGTAATCAAAATCGCCATGGCCGATGCAGCTAGAACCAAAGGCCCGCTGTCTAAACCAAGGGCCAACGGAATGCCGCCGATGGCTGCCTGCACAGTGGCTTTAGGGGCAAAAGAAATGGCACAGTAAATACGTTCCTTCATATTGAGCTTCGTTTTTAACAAAGATGCTCCTACACCCAAAGCACGCCCCATAGAACCTAAGGCTATAACGCCAATCAAAATGCCGCTCATGCTGAGCATATAGGTTGTATCGATAGCCGCTCCTACGAGCACGAATAGTATGATTTCAATAGGAATCCATAGTTGATTAATTTGTCGATTAAGGGCCTGCCCCAACTCATAAGAAACCTGTCCTTTGACCACACTGGACATAATCATAACCGCTAATAAGCCCGAAACAGCCGCATACGGTTTAAACCAATTACCGATAGCCACCATCACAAACGACGTGGCAATCAGAATCGTCAACAATAAGGTCACTGTACCGGGCATTAATTGATTGCCTTTATTCATTCGTTTGGCAATATACGACAGTATAAAGCCACCTATAAAACCCAGTACAATGCCACTAAACAACGCTACCGGCACCTGGGCGGCAATGGCCAAGGCACTCATCCCTTCCGGTGTAGCCACATGGGCCTCCACAAGCGCTAACACTAATGAAAAAATAACCACGACTACAATATCTTCCAATGACGAGGCTACCATGATGAGTTGCGGAATCTTCTTCTTCGTCCCATAACGTAATTCAATGAGATGAATCATGCGAAAAACCACAACGGCCGGCGACACCGCACAAACGGCAGTCGCCAAGAGTAAAGCTTCCAAGCCATGGAGGCCAAATACATAAAAGCCTAAATACGTAAGTATGGTCAGCTCTATTAACATTGGTACCGTCGACATCATCAGAAGTGGCCGCCCAAGGCTCCAAATATCTCGCAAATTAATAGCAAGGCCTGCCTTTACAAGGATAACTATGAGGGCTAACTGCCGCAAATCAGGTGAAATGGTAAGCATGGTCGAATCGAGCCAATTCCCCCCCTGCGGTCCCAAAAGCATACCGGCCAACATAAGCCCGATAATGGTCGGCAGCTGTATTTTGCGACACACCGCAGCCAAAGCGGCGCCACCTAATATGACAAATCCTAATGATGTTAACATACTTTAAAAACCTCCTATGACACAAGCCGTCATCAGCGATTCCATTCACTTGGTTCAAGACTTGGTTCAAGACTCGCTTCCAAACTTGAGTCCACATCCGTTGCCGGATTATATTTTCTGATTACTTTCTTAATTTTGTGTAGCGGGTACAGTGCTCTATCCGGCTGATGATACTATATTTAATGTCCTACATATGTGACATGGACACCATCAAAATACCGTCGCTCACCTTCACGTGCACCGTATCATGCCACACATTACTTACACCTACCGGCTTCGTATTGTACAAAGTCGCGTTTTTCAACGCATACTTAGCCCCCGTAATCGTCACATTATGACACTCGTCAGATAAAGCGAGTACCGACAAGGAATAGTCCATCCGCGGCTCTAAGGTAATGTCGCCGTGGCTAAACAGATAACTATCCGTATCGTGGCTCACCATGCGCACGACGGCCCCTTGTGAAACAGCATACATGGCAGCCTGTACATTCCCCATTAAATGGTCAAAACGACCGCCAAAGGCACAATATAGGGTTAAGTCTTTATAATCATGTTCCAAGGCATAACGAATCGCTGCCAATGTATCCGTATCATCTTTCATAGTCGGTAAATCAAGTATTTCAATACCCGGCGTGATTTTCCCATGATAAGAATCAAAATCACCTACCACCAAATCCGGTTCCAAATCGTATTCACGGATATAGGCATACCCTTTATCACAAGCTATCACAAAATCAGCTGTATCGATACCATCTAAGGGTGAAAAAATTCCACCCAGTACTATTGCACAATGTTTTCTCATAGTCGCTCCCGTTCTATTACAGTATAATATATGATTAACTATACACCATATGAGAGGATAAAGGAACACTAAAGAAACACATAAGCCGAAACTGTTTCTTATACGTAAACTATGCTCACATGTTCCCCTTAAAGTAAATCCCCTATAGAGTATGAAAAAAGAGCCCCTTTACAGGAGCTCTTGCAAATATTAATTACAATATTAAATTTTAATACTTAACACAATCGCTCAATTCTTATTTATGAGCTATTTTGTAGTCAAAGCTGAAACGACCCGGGCCGGCAATAAAGAGCATAATAGCACCAAACATCATCTGAGACGGATAATCCCATTTTAAGAAGCCATTGCCCAATTCCAATACAGTAGCCACGAATAAAGTACCTACAATCAGTAACGCACCTAAGCGAGTACCAAGGCCCAATAAAACTAACAAACCGCCGATTAATTCAGCGCTGGCTGCCATAATACCTAACATGTAATAGCCACCGGTAATACCGAACACGCCTAACATGCTACCTACAGCAGTCAATACTTGTTCGCCGCCGGCAAATTTGAAATAGCCGTGCGCCATCATCGATAACCCGAAGACGATTCGATAAAATAATAAACCTTGATCTTGGTAACGGAATAAGTTTTTCAATAAAATGTCCATGTTTGTCACTCTCTTTCGTTTTGTTGAAACATTATCTAAACACATGTACCGGTCTAAAAAATCTGACCCGGCACCATTAATACAACAGCACTAATCGCTTAACCATGCGATTAATACGGATTAGTTTTAACTAGTAACAGTTATCATTACATGTATATTATATAGTGCTTTTCCGACCTTGTCAATAACTATATTTATTTTTTCTATATTTAATTATAAGAACTAATTTCAATTAAATTACCGTCAAAATCTCGTAAGTATACACTCTGCATAGCGCCCAAAGCACCATGTCGAATCACCGGCCCTTCTTCTATAGGATACCTTTTGCCTCAATTTCCTTCACAATCTCATCAATGGACTCATCAACAATGCTTCGTTACCGGTGATGCCTCACTTCTATAAATCCTGCAAACAATCAAGTTATAGGCTGCATGCAACACGTTTTGCTGTAAGCCTATGTCCATATTGTATTCTCTATGTGAAAAGAGTAGTCATGTTGTACTGTACTTAGCCCTCCTCTCTCAAGAAAGGCCCGGTCAATCAACGTGACTACTCTTTTTTTTATAGGTTGTACCCGCTCAATAATACGAGGTTTGTCGCTCTAATACGAGCCTTTTTATGTCCTCACCTAAGAGTTTTTAACGGGCACCCATAACCTTATGAGGTACATACGGTTCTTCCAAATACGCCACATCTTCGTCGCTTAACTTGACGTCGATGGCGGCCACCGCATCATCAATATATTTTTCCTTAGTCGGCCCGATAATCGGCGCTACGACTCCCTTATGCCATTGCCAAGCCAAGGCAATGCCGGTGCGCGTTGTGCCGTAACACTCAGCCAATTCACCAACGCGGTCAACAATAATCTTATCCGTTGCCATCGTGCTGTCATACTTGCCTTTAGCAAATTTATCGAGTTCCGCTCTCGTTGTTGTTGCCGTCCAGTCACGACTGAGTCGACCAGCTGCCAACGGACTATATGGTGTTAAGCCAACGCCCATATCCTTGCACAAAGGAATCATTTCACGCTCTTCTTCACGATAGAGCAGATTATAATGATTCTGCATCGCTACAAACGGCACCCAGCCATGACGTTCCGCCGTATATTGTGCCTTTTGGAACTGCCATGCATACATAGCACTGGCACCCAAATAGCAAACCTTACCGTCCGTTACCAAATCATTAAGAGCGCGCATCGTTTCTTCAATCGGCGTGTTATAGTCCCAGCGATGAATGTACAAAATATCTACATAATCAAGGCCTAAACGACGTAAGCTCTGTTCTACTTCATACATAATTTCTTTGCGAGACAAACCGCCACCATTCGGGCGTTTACGCATTTCAACAAAAACTTTTGTGGAAATTACCACATCTTCACGTCGCATAAAATCCTTAACGGCGCGGCCTAAAATCTCTTCACTCACACCGTCACTGTAGCAGTTAGCCGTATCAAAAAAGTTAATTCCCTGATCGACGGCATGTTTAATCACTTTACGGGCTTCCGGTTCTTCCAAAACCCAACAAAACTGTTCACTCACCGGTGCGCCATAACTCATACAACCCAGCGCCAATTTAGAAACATCAAGACCTGTACGACCTAATTTTACGTATTCCATAGTGTCTCCTTATTTATACTGCCCTATTTGCCTTACGTTTTAATATCGCCATCTTAGTCAAAGATATATAAACCATTAACTAAGGCAGTACTTTTTATTTATTGCGAGATTGATTCATTACCTCTATTTTACTTGTTTAGGTCCTTAGATTTCAACCATTGTTCAGCCAAATCAGCTTATTTAACATTCTTTTTAATCCATTTTTCCACATAAGCTGCTACTTCATCGCTGTTTTTATCTTGGAAAATGAAGTGATCATTGCCGTAAATACCTTCTTTTGGCAAATCAATAACTGTTACATTGCCACCATTGGCATTCATTTCTTCAGCGAATTTCTTAGCATTATCACGACGATCTCTCCAAGTAGCTGTGGCTTGAATAGCCGGATCGCCATTATCGATAAAATCGCCATAGTAAAACACTACAGGAATCTTCTTTTCATCAATGGCTTTATAAGAGTCACTGCCGGTCGCCGGCGAGTTACCCGGTTCAAGAGTAATAATAGCAGCTATATTATTGGTATACGTTGCGGCGAGCCAGCCCGGATTACCGCCTTGAGAATGAGTTACCACAATCGGCTTTTTACCGGTTTTGGCGGTTACTTCATCTATCGTAGTGGCCAATGCTTTGCCTACTACGACCGAATCAAAATCAAGGCCCCTATCAGATTTCATAGAGGTATCCGGTGTTATTTGTCTGAAAAATTGATCCAATGATACCGCATCATTTGGAAATTGCGAACCCGAATTGACTACAGACTGATTGTTTTCCCAGCGACCGATACGGAACTGCGTATACCAACGTTGATCTAATGTTTTATTGGTAATTATTCCCGGCACAGAGGTCGCACCCACTTCACCACGACGTGGCTGATCTACGAGGAATACACTATGCCCTTCACGAAGGAAATAGTCGGACCACCCTGGGCGGCCATCAGGTGTTGTCATCCAACCCATGCGAGACTGACCGTAACCGTGTAAGAAAATCATCGGTGCTTCGGTTGCGTTCACCGGAATCTGGTACATAACATTAGCATGATCCGCATGTAATGTCTGACCGGCTCCAGTTGCTTCCCACTGGTCTTCCGGATTAAATGTGCCTTCACTTTGTAATACTACACCACCGGATGAAAAAATGCCTTGTTCCGCAATCTGAAGTGGCTCACGCTGTTTTACAATATTCTTATCGGTAATTAAAGCCGACGAATACGTATTCTCCGTTATAGTCGTGTCTGGATTGGCTTCCGCCGTATCAGCCGCTGAAGCAGTCATAGTAATAGCCATAGTGGAAGAAAGAAGGACAGATGCTTTAAATATACGAAGTGCTGCTTTTTTCAAAGATTTCATAGTAAAACCTCCTGATTTTAAAACTATCCAAACTATAATAAATTTAATCGATTTCTTTCTACTCTTTCAGTATATCGAAAACCTTCTCTAAAAGTACAATAGCACTTCTCAATACATGTATGCGTCTTGCTTATACTGAACAAAAATACGTTCAGTTACCCGATGTTAGTTATACTAAAAGAGGTCTTAATGAACGATTTCATTGCCGCAACTAAGCTGCTCAGCCATTCATTAAGACCTTTAACTTTTATATTTAATTGTTAGGTATTCACCGGTTCTACTACCAATTTATAACCATTACCTTATAGTCGTCAATTATTCGTGGTCAGCTTTTTTCGCTGTCAATTTACGTTGAATTAAAGCAGCACCAACAACTAAAATAATACAAGCGATTTTAAACGGTAAACTAATCGGGTCGATATAATCGAATGTATACTGGTCAACGTGAATCATTTCGCCGCCGATCCAGCCTAAAATACCGCCACCGAAGAAGAGAATAACAGGGTATTTTTCAATCAACTTGATGAACATCGTGCTACCCCAAATAATAATCGGTACAGTGATTAAAATACCAACAAGTACAAGCATCATGTTGCCTTCGGCTGCACCAACAACGCCGATAACGTTATCGATACCCATGATACCGTCTGCAATTACAATGGTAATAATGGCATCTCGCAAATTGCTCTTTGCTTCAATGTTATGCGACGATTCATTGGCGGCCATCAATTTATAGCCAATCCAAAGTAATAATACACCACCTACTAAGCGTAACCCCGGGATATTATTAATCGCTTCCACAAAAAGAAACGCCATAATTAAGCGTAAAGCAATCGCCCCGAATGTGCCCCAGAAAATAGCCAACTTACGATGCTTTTCCTGTAAGTTTTTGGCGGCCATACCAATAACAATCGCATTATCGCCGGCCAATAAAATGTCGATGACAATAATTTTTGCAATTGCCAATAATCCTGCAGCTGAAAACAGTTCCAAAATCATACCTCCGTCAAATTAATCAATGTATCGTAATATATCAATATACTATAGATATTATATCGAAATATCGTCACCTTGTCGATAGAAATCTGAAAATTTTTATAGCATACTTTTTAATAAAAACTGCTTAACTCTAGCAATCTTTCTATATCACAATAAATACACGACTAACGATATTTCGTTATTCTCGCTTCTATATTCTTGCTTCTATGAGAATAACTTTTCAATCCCCTTTTGCTATGTTACAATAAAGTTATAATAATATTGACATAATGAACATATTTCGAGTAATATATTATGATTATTACATTGCAAATCATATATTTCGATTATTTTTGCGATTATTTTAAAATCTCCGATGTTTAGTTGGAGACTTTTTTATTGTATAGATAAGGAGTTTGTATGCATCCTACCTTTAAAATTTTTGAAAAAATCCTGCTGTTTTTGCGGTTAGCGGGCCCTATCGTATTAACCCAGTTCTCGCTGATTGCGGGCTCATTTGTAGCCATCTTACTATCCGGTCAATACAGCACCCTACATCTCGCCGGGGTATCTGTAGGCTATAATATTTGGACAGCCTGCTTCTTCGGTGCCATGGGTATTTTGCTTGGGATTTCACCTATTATTGCGCAACTCTTAGGTGCTGAAAAAAGGGATACTATCCCCACCATTATTACGCACGGTCTCTATTTGGCCATCATTCTGGGAAGTCTATTGATTATTGCCGGTGTCCTTGCCCTCAAACCACTTTTGACACTCATTAATCTGGCGCCCGATGCCCAAGTTATAACCATCGATTACATGATAGCCATTGCCTTCGGGATTATTCCGCTCATGGGCAGTACAGTGCTGCGAAATTCGGTAGACGCTCACGGCTTTACCCACTATTCGATGATGATTATGGTATCCAGTTTTGTCCTCAATGTAATTCTAAACTATGCCTTGATTCTTGGCCATTTTGGCTTGCCCGCCTTTGGCGGCGTCGGTGCCGGCATTGCTACAGCCATCAGCTGTTGGTACAACTTTTTAGCCTATATTATTATTTTACTTTTTAATAAAAACTTCAAACACTATAAAGTTTTTAGACAGTGGTCCGCTTTTCAAAGCCCCTATGTTATTGAACAATTGACCTTGGGTGTGCCTATCGGCATCGCCATATTCTGTGAAATGAGTATTTTCAGCTTGGCCGGACTCTTAATGGCTTACTATGGTACGGAAATCATTGCTGCCCATCAGGCCGCTATTAGCTTTACCAACTTATTCTACGGCTTCCCCCTTAGCATCAGCATCGCCTCTACCATTACCGTCGGTTACGAAGTGGGGGCGAAGCGCTTCCGCGACGCCAAACAATACGCCTATATCGCCCGCGGTATCGCCATCATCATTGCCATTCTCATTTGTATGTACAGCTTTACTCACCTGGAACAAATTGCCGGGTTCTATACGAATGACCCGCATATGATCGGTCTAATCAGCAGTTTCTTATCCTATGCGGTATTCTTCACTGTTATCGACGCCTTCGGCACGCCACTTCAAGGTGTATTGCGCGGTTACAAAGATGTACGTATTATTTCTATCATTGCCCTCACCTGTTATTGGGGCGTGAGTACGCCGATAGCAGCGCTCTTCACGTTCGGCTTTGATTTTGGTCCTTACGGTATCTGGATGGGCCTCTTGGGCGGCCTAACAGCAGCCTCCATCTCCTACACTGTGCGGGTTTGGTATATTCAGCATCGCCGCTATGCTAAAGAGCTGGAAGCATAATCGCTTTATTTATATAATCAATACAAAACACAGGGTTGCTTACTCAATGATAAGCGCCCTGTGTTTTTGCTATCTATTAATTTTAAAAAACTTCTTTCGGTTATGGCGTCCTGCAAGTCATTTACTATTACTGTTACTTTTACTTTAACTTAACTTGAAATGCTCGAACCGGCAAACGGTCTTTGCCACTAACGGTCCCAACAATTGGCAAACGATCAGCTAGCGGCGTCATGGCAATCGGGTTAATTAAGCCCAGTAACTCATTGAACCGATTGATTAACACTTGTTTCTGAGCAATCAACTCTTTTTGGGCCTCACCGGTCATCTCCACGCCTGATTCATACACATAGTAGAGTTGAATCGACTCGCCCGTAACTCTATATATTGCAATAAAGCTTCATATAATTGACTGGTTTCCATATTATCTCCTTTATTTGACACGTATCACCAAAAGTAATACAATAATAACATATTTCATGCGGTTGTGGCGGAATGGCAGACGCGCTGTCTTCAGGCGGCAGTGCCTTCGGGTGTGCGGGTTCGACTCCCGCCAACCGCACCACAAAAAAATGCTATTTCTATGACATTGGGTGATGATTGCCCGCTCATAGAAATAGCATTTTTTATATAGCTCCCTTTAATATTAAATAGCAAAGTTTTTTATTGTCCTTATTAATATAGGTATTATCTGTATTCGAGGGAGCTCTTATTTATTAATATTTTCATTTAACGTCGAAAATATTAACCTTTCTTTTTCCATATTTAAATTATACTGTGTTTCCAACAGTCCACAACAACTCAAATGTAATTTAGGAATCTTTTCAATTATTGTTTCCCATAAAATATCCGTATTTATAGAAAAATATGTGTGATTTAATTGATTTATTGTACTAATTACATTATTGCCTTCTTTATCTATATAAATTTGAAATTCATCTGTTAAAATTGTTATAGATTCCCCTATAACAATCAGTGGCGTAATAAATGCATCTCTAATAAAATCATCTTGAAGTAAAGCTTTATCATAATTTATATATTCTAGTCTATTTTGTAAAACCTTAGAGCATTCTATTATGTTGAGTAAAAAAGCTTTTTCATCAGTCATACTTATCTCCCTTTTTAAAATATTTCTTAACCTTTACTATTAAGCTTATTATAAACTAATTCGCCAATCTTTACACCTTATAATAATTCACATATAGTTAAAGTATCAAAAGAAGTCAGCCCGTCTTGTCGCCTTTGAGCGGCTTGGGTTGACTTCTTTTTTATTTAATATAGGCTTACATGAAAAATGACCTAATCGTTAAGTAACGACTAGGCCATTTCTCATTTTAAACGTTTTCTCGGAGATGAGCCTAGCGCTACGAAACACTATGACGGCTCGTCTTATATATCTTAACGCAATAACATATAAGCGTCAAGTAACGTAATAATCATATTCGGTAGTGTACATATTTAATAGTACATATACTTTTAGGGATGTATTTCCTTACAACCCCATTTATTGCAATATTAGTACTAAATCAACACATGATTCAGCTATGTGATAAGTTATTTTATATCCGTTACGGAACCAATAATTTGATAATGAGGCTGCCAGCCACCTTTAAAATCAGGATATGTTTGTGGCAAGGAAGCATAGTAATCCTGTACATCCTGTGCCAAATCTTCTTTGGTAAACTGATGTAAATACAGTTTACGGCACAAGAGTGTCAATTCAGCTTCTTCATAAGTTACACCATCACCAAAAGCAACAGGAGTAAGACCGGCACCTTTAGCTTTATCGCCATCACGCCCCGAATGAGATCCCATATAGCCTAAAGCTTTACGATATTTCTGGTCAAAAAAGCTAACCGTAAAAAAGTCATTCCGCTTTAAAAATTCACTGGTATAGCGGGCCGGATGAATATATACAGTTGCCACTTTATGACTCTGTCCGGGATTCCCCCAAATATTACCCAAACTCCCCCAACTAACCGTACAACCATTATAATCCTCTATAGAGCCGGCCGTTACCAACGCCCAATTTTTTTCAAATAGCTCCATTGCTTTATCTGTAGTCTCTTTTAATACTGTCATTCTAAACATCCTTTCATGCTATTTATCAGCCATAGTCTAATAGCCTATATGCCACATAATGTAGTAATGATGCTTTCACACACTAATATATCTACATTTCTAAATTTCGATATATGTTATTATAAGCCGAAAAATTAACACTGTCAAGAATGTACTTTTTAGGAAGATACTAAATGTATTTTCTAAGAAGATACTAAATGTATTTTTACTACAACAACTAAAGGGGCTGTAACTGAAATGCGAGTCAAAAACTCACTTTCCATACAGCCCCACTCTATTGAGCAATTATTTTTTTACATGGCGTTCTCTACGTCCATATACACCTGTTGAGCAATTATTTTTTTACATGGCGCTCTCTGCGTCCATATACTATTAGGCTACCGCAAATAATATGTGCGGTTATTTTTTAACCGAATTATTTATCTTCCGCACCATCGGCAAGCGGTTATATGTATTATTTCTTAATCGTTCCCAAAATCTCCCGCATTTGGGCTGTCCCTTCATTATCCTGCTGCTTCCAAGTAAGAGCTACTACGGTAACTTTACCTTCTTTGATAGAAGCTACGTCAGTCGGCGTTTCTTCCGGTTCAAAAGATAATTTACCGCCAATCCAATAATATTTACGACCTTTACGGTCTTCGCGCGGATCGATAATATCGTAGTACATCTGCATGCCTTGGTCGAGAATTTCACAGTTATCCCAACCTACGGGACCTTCTTTGGCAAAGTTCATGTTTAGAAGTCCTTTGAATTGCTGTTTTTCAAATACTTCACCTATGAATTCACGAATGAATGGCATAATTTCCGCACTTCGTTTTTTACTGTACCGTTCAACGGACACCGCTAAAGCCGGTACCTTATAGAACATGGCTTCCATGGCCGCACTTACCGTGCCGGAATATAAAGCATCGGATCCCAAGTTAAAACCGTTATTTACACCGGATACTACCATGTCCGGCATGTCATTTTTCAAAAAGTGAGACAACGCAAATTTCATGCAATCTGTCGGCGTTCCCGTTACGGCAAAGCGTCTCGGATTGTCTTCCTCGTCTGAAAAACGGCGCAACCATACCGGCATCTGAATGGTAATGGCATGTGATTTGGCACTCTGTTCCACTTCCGGTGCAATCACCGTTACGCGATGCTCTTTAGCAAGTTCCGCGCCTAAATCTAATATCCCGTTGGCCCATACGCCGTCATCATTTGTTAATAAAATGTGCATAGTCGTTTATAGATCCTTTCTTTTCACCATAAAACAGGCTACTCACTTCATAAGATAATAGCCATCTATCTATTATTATATAGAGATTTTTAATACAAGTCCACCAAAAAGCATGAACATTGACAGCAACGAATGTATCTAACTTCTATATCGTAACAATATATCAATAAATAATTTCTTCTATATATCATATATGCAAAAAAGTGCCTATTCTACTAGGCACTTTTTAACATTTTTATTTCTTTATCGATTTATCCGCATCACCCATGCGCGTTAATTTAACTTCACCAAGCGAAACGCCTCGCGTATGTTGAGTATGGGCCCACACTTTATCATGACGATTCAAATAACCAAGGAAGGTTACGGGAACCCAACTGTACATGAAAAGCGGATATACCAAGTAATAAAGCCAAACTTTAGGCGGCACCTTGATAGTGGCCAACACGATAAGCGGGAATAAATACTGCCCGATACCAATGATGGTCCAAACGGTTACCGGTAAAATCTGATAAATAATATTCGTATAAATCGGCACATACGCATTGATATAGGTCATAATCAGATAGAACGTCGAAACCAATAAGAAATACGGCTGACTGATCTGAATAATGCCGTCTAAAATACGTAAGTTACCTTGCTTAATCCCTTCAACAAACAGTTTCGGAATATAGCGTTCGCCACAATCAAAATGCCCTTGTGCCCAACGCTTGCGCTGCCGCCATGATTGCATAAAGGTCAACGGCTTTTCATCGTACACGATGGCATCATGTGCCCACGTGGTTTTAACCCCATGAATCAATAGCTTCATGGAAAATTCCATGTCTTCGGTCAAACAATTACAATCCCAACCATAGGTTTTAATAATGTCCGTACGAATACACATACCCGTACCACCGAGAGCCGTCGACAAGCCGAGGTTATATTTAGCTAAATGCCACATGTGATTCACTTGCCAGAAAGCAATCGCAAATGTGCCTGCCACCCACGTATCTGTTGGGTTCTTTGCATTTAAATAGCCTTGAATAACCGGCTCTCCCAATTCTAAGTGGTAATTCATTTCAGCTAAGAAATGAGGATGTACCAGATTATCAGCGTCAAAAATTACGAAGGCATCGTACTGGCGATCCATTTCGTAGATGCGGTCAAACATCCAGCCCATGGCATACCCCTTACCGACCTCTTCTTTATTTTCACGCTCATGCACAATCGCACCGGCATTGCGAGCAATCTCAGCCGTTTTGTCGGTACAATTATCAGCTACTACAAATATATCGTACAGCTCGTTAGGATAGTCGAGGATTTTCAAATTCTCTACCAACTGACCGACAACGGCCTCTTCGTTATGAGCACATACAATAATGGCAAATGAGTTTTTAGGCGTATAATTCTTTTTTTCTTTCCTTCGCCACATGCCCGCTACAGCCAACACAAAGTAATACAAGGTATAAAATACGATGATTACTTGCAGCGGAATCATGAGAAGGTCAAGAATATAGTCCATTTACGTCCCTCACCTCACCGTTTTACAAGATTAATAAGTGTGTTACTGATACCAAATACGGCGTATAACGCAAAAATGAGAACCGGCCAGGAATGCCAATCCCACACTAAAGCCAACACGCCAACAATCGCAACAATAATTAAAGCCAATGTGTTTACCGGATCCGCACCCTTACCTTTGAAGTCCGGATGATGAACACGGCTAACCATTAAATAACCGACTACAATCATTAAAATCATTAAAAGCCATTCCGGTAAACGAATGCCCGATAAAACATAGGTTGCAGCCATACAGCCGGCAGCCGGAATTGGCAAGCCTAAGAAGTAACCATGTACTTCATCGGTCATGATATTAAAACGAGCTAAGCGGAAAGCACCGAATACGGAGAAAGCTAACAAAGGCACATAGCCAAGCCAGCCGGTATGACTCAATTGATACATGTATAACATGTAAGCCGGTGCAACGCCGAAACCAACCACATCCGCCAAGGAATCCAATTCACGTCCCATTGGTCCGGATACGCCCAGTGCGCGAGCTACACGGCCGTCACAGCCGTCAGACAATAAGGATAATAACACACAAATTGCTGCTAACGTAAATTCACCTTGGGCCGCGAAAGTAATGCCTACGACGCCAAAGGATAAATTAGCAGCCGTAAACAAATTTGGAAATATAGACTTATCCATTTTTTTGCAGCCTCCCGATAATCGATTCTCCGCCACGTACATAGTCACCTTTTTTAACAGTAATCTCTACTGATTTAGGCACGAAAACTTCTGTACAAGATCCGAATTTAATCATCCCGTACAGTTCTCCTTTGGCCAGATTCTTACCTAAATCTGTCCACGATATGATACGTCGCGCTAATAATCCTGCGATTTGAGTAACTAAAATTTCAATTTTACCATTGTCAATGCCAATGGAGTGACGTTCGTTTTCAAAACCGACCGAATCCTTATAGGCCGGCAAAAATCCGCCACATGTATATTGTCGGAACGTAATTTTCCCTTCCATCGGTGCCCGATTAACGTGCACGTCAAACACGGAGAGAAAAATCGTTACCTTCTTGCATTCAGTATTTAAGAATAAATCTTCATACACTTCACTTACTTCCATTACCTTACCGTCAGCCGGGGATACCAGCACGTCCGGATCATTTGGAATTACCCGTTTCGGGTTTCTAAAAAAGAAGGTAAAAAAGCAAGCCAGTATAAATGGTATTATCGCCACATATGGGGAGATAAAATATCCCACCAGAAATGCTATAAGAAAAGTTACGCCGATAAAAGGGTAACCATCTTTAACAATAAACCCTGTGGGCATCCTGCACCACCTCTCTATTTTTTTGATTGCTTCACCGCCCACATAAACTTAGGTAACGCCATCATTCGACCGATGCGTTGCGGTTGATTCAACAATCGATATAACCATTCTAAACGATTTCGTTGCATCCATTGCGGTGCTCGTTTCACATGCCCCGCCATAACATCAAAGGAACCGCCCAAGCCGATAGCGACTACTTTATCTAAATGAGACAGTTTGGAAGTAATCCATTTCTCCTGTTTCGGCACACCTAAGGCCACCAGGACAAGCTTAGCTCCACCATCTTCAATGGCTTTTATTATTTCAACTTCTTCTTGCTCATCAAAAAAGCCGGAGTGGATACCGACTACCTGTAAAGGACCAATGCGAGCCTCCATATTCTTTACGGCTTGCTCCGCTATTCCGGGGGCAGCGCCGAAAAAATACACAGGCGTTTTATGTTGTGCTGCTTCTTGCAATAAGGCTTCCGCCAAATCGCAACCGGCCACACGTTCGGGAATGTGCTGCCCTAATTGCTCGGCAGCCCACAACACGCCGGCCCCATCGGGGACGGCCATATCTGCTTGTTTTAAAATTTGGTGCAATTCTTTATCGTGACGGGCGCGCATAACCATTTCAGCGTTAACCGTGACTACAGTATGTAGCCCCGGCTCAGAATATAAATTCTGTACACGCTGAACAGCTTCTTGCATGGTTATGACATCAACCGGCACATCGAGAATGCTCAATTGATTTCGCAAAACAAATACACCTCAATAATCAACCGCTGTAGTTAGGAGCTTCAACCGTGATGCTAACATCATGCGGATGGCTTTCTTTAAGACCTGCGGCAGTAATTTGGATAAACTGAGTATCATTAATCATTTCTTGGACATTATGACAACCACAATACCCCATGCTGGCACGTAAACCGCCTACCATTTGGAAAATAGTATCAGCTAACATACCTTTGTAAGGTACACGACCTTCGATGCCTTCCGGAACTAATTTCTTAGCTTCCGACTGGAAGTAACGGTCTTTACTACCGAGTTTCATAGCGCCCAAGCTACCCATACCGCGGTACACTTTATAGCTACGGCCTTGGTAAATAACCGTTTCGCCCGGACTTTCATCAGTACCGGCTAAAATATTACCCATCATAACAACATTGCCGCCTGCTGCGATAGCTTTGGCAATATCGCCGGAGTATTTAATACCACCGTCGGCGATGATTGGAATATTGTAACGACGACCTACAGCAGCGCATTCATAAACAGCGGTAATCTGAGGTACACCGATACCGGCAATTACACGAGTCGTACAAATGGAACCAGGCCCGATACCTACTTTAACGGCATCAGCACCGGCTTCAATTAATGCTTCCGTACCGGCTGCGGTTGCTACGTTACCGGCAATTACAGGCATGAACGGGAATGTTTTCTTAATTTCTTTAAGCGTGCGCAATACGCCGGCAGAATGACCATGAGCCGTATCAACAATGATAACGTCCACTTTGGCTGCTACCAAAGCTTCCATACGGTCATATAAATCCTTGCTTACACCAACGGCGGCACCTACGAGTAAACGACCGCTGCTGTCTTTAGCAGAATTAGGATATTTCGTTGCTTTTTCAATATCCTTAATGGTAATTAAACCTTTTAAATAGCCGTTGTCATCAACTAACGGTAATTTTTCAATACGATGGCGACGTAAAATAGCTTTCGCTTCTTCCAAAGAAGTACCTACCGGTGCGGTTACCAAGTTTTCCTTAGTCATAACTTCACCGATTGGTTTATTCAATTCATTTTCAAAACGCATATCGCGGTTTGTAATGATGCCGACTAATTTGCCGTCAACGGTCACAGGTACGCCGGAAATAGCGTATTTGCGCATTAATTCTTCCGCATCAGCTAATAAATTCTGTGGGCTCAAGTAAATCGGATCAACGATGATACCATGTTCTGAACGCTTTACTTTGTCCACCTCATGAGCTTGCTCCTCAATGGACATATTTTTGTGAATAACACCCATCCCGCCTTCACGCGCCATAGCAATAGCCATCCGGGATTCCGTAACCGTATCCATGCCGGAACTAATCATAGGGATATTGAGTTTAATATCACGAGTCAGGTTTGTAGTGATATCTACTTCATGCGGTAACACATCCGAAGCGGCCGGAACCAATAAAACGTCATCAAATGTTAATCCGCGTAAACCAAACTTATCTTCTCTCATGGTAACTTCCTTTCTCCTTAATTTCTTTTTCTTCTTAAGACATGTTTCTAATGATTTTCAACTATTAAATTTCAATTTTTAAAAATAATTAAATACCTGTCCTATTTCTCGGAACGCATAACGCCGGCTTCCATAAAGTTATCTTTTTTCATATCAGTGAAAATAACTTTAACCGCTTCTTTCGGCACGCCTACAATGTCTACTGTTGCGTTGGTAATAGCTTCGCCCAATTGTTTCTTCTGTTCAAAAGTACGACCTTCAACGAGTTCAACATGAATAATTGGCATTCTTCTCAACCTCCATCATCGTAAAACGAGTATGTACAATATAGAAAGGACTTATCTATATTAGACTTTTCTATCATATTATTATACTTTAAAAGACCTATTCTGTACATGCTTAAATACAGGTTTTTCTCAAATTCACGAACCTTATTATTTATTGAAAAATAAAATCATTTTTCAGTTTATATTAACTGTATAAAATCCGTTGGAAACTTTCGCCAAAACGTCGCATCAATTCAGGCTTCATGAGCTTTACAGCGTCATCAAAGCCCAGCTTCGTAAGCCAATCTTTAGCATCTTGACGGGCCGCTATCAGTAAATCAATATCTTTTAGAATATTGGCAATCCGTAAATCCGGCAGCCCCGATTGTGCTAACCCGAATAATTGCCCGGACCCGCGCAGCAATAAATCCTGCTCCGCCACCACGAAACCATCCTGCGTACTCGTCATAACCGCCAACCGTTGTTTGCTGTCTTCGCTGTGGCTATCGCTCACAAGAATGCAATAGGACTGCGTACTGCCACGACCAACGCGACCGCGAAGCTGATGAAGCTGCGACAAACCAAAACGCTCAGCCCCTTCCACGCACATAATCGTCGCATTGGGCACGTTAACCCCTACTTCGATTACCGTCGTGGACACCAGGAGCTTAATCGTTCCCTTATAATATGCATCCATGATAGCTTCCTTATCAGCGGCGCTCATACGGCCATGCACCAAACCGACACCAAATTTACGGTTATATTTCTCAGCCAATTCTTCATAGAGTTGCTCGGCTGCCACCAAATCAAGTTTTTCAGACTCTTCTACAAGCGGACACACTACATACACTTGATGACCGGCGGTCATTTCTTTTTCAAAAAAACGATGCAACCGTTCTTTATAGGACGAATCAACCGCATAGGTTAAGACCGGTTTACGCCCCGGCGGCATTTCCTTAATAAGGCTCACTTCCAAATCACCGTAAATCGAGAGCGTCATGGTACGTGGAATAGGCGTCGCCGTCATGACGAGCATATGGGGATGATGACCTTTACGCTGCAAAGTCGCCCGCTGCTCCACGCCGAAACGATGCTGCTCATCAATAATAACAAGAGCCAGTTTTTTGAACGCTACCGATTCCTGAATGAGTGCATGCGTACCGATGACAATATCTATTGTGCCGTCCGCCAGGCCTTCATAAATAACCTGCCGCTCTGCCGGCTTCGTCGAACCGGTTAAGAGCGCCATTTTTACCTGACCCAGCCCGGCTGTTTGCCTCTGATCCGTACCTGCCGGCGCTGACGTATTCAGACCTGACGGTACCAACGAATTCAGACCGGCCATCAACTCTGTCAGCCCTTCATAATGTTGCTGCGCCAAAATTTCCGTCGGTGCCATCAAAGCCCCTTGATAGCCGTTTTCCACAGCTTTTAGCAAAGATAACGCGCCTACTACCGTTTTACCGGAACCTACATCGCCTTGTAATAAACGACGCATAGGCCGTTCTTCCTGCATATCATCGGCAATTTCTTGAAAAGCCTTTTGTTGATCACCGGTTAAAGCAAAAGGCAAGACTTTTAAAAAGGCCGCTACTAACTCACCGTCAGGCTGCATCTTAATGCCGATTTCCGCCTGCTCCCGTTCACGAAGTAACAATAAACCCGCTTGCATAATGAACAGTTCTTCATAAGCCAGTTGCTTGCGGGCCAAACCGTAACGCTCCACCGTGAGCGGATTGTGCATCTCTTTAAACGCTTCATAGCGCGTCATAAAATTATGCTCTTTCGTTACGTCCGTCGGCAATAACTCCGGCAAACTGTCATTGGCGGCAAACCAATTACTAACAGCATGGCGAATAACAAACTGACTCACGCCGTCCACAAGAGGATACACGGGCACAATCCCGGCCTCCGCCACTTGACCTTCCCGCAGCACCTCAATATGCGGCGTGTTCATCTGCAGCGAACCATAGGCAAACTCAACCTTACCGTACACATGCAAACGCTGGCCCACTTTGTAAAAATTCTTCTTATACCCTTGATTAAATAAGACAACCTTTAAACGGCCCGTCGCATCACCGATATAAATCTCCAAAATAGACAGACCACGACGCGGCTTTTTCTCCTGAATATTTAAAACAGTACCTTCCGTAGCACCTACGGCTCCTTGCTTCAGCGCCCCAATAAGATAACTTACACTGCGGTCTTCATACGTCCTCGGGAAATAAGTCAATAATGACGATACATCCGTAATGCCGAGCTTATTTAACTGTTTCACGCGCCCCGGACCTACGCCCTTAATCGTCAATAATGATTCTTCCATACCCATCTAATCCTTCCGCCTACTATATAAAACGTCCGTCTTGTCACTGTCAAAACTTACAGCCTGCGCCTATGAAAGCTTACGTCCTGCACCTATTAGAGCTCTGCTCTCACCATGAGCCAAGCGTTAACCTTACACTGCCAAAACTTCCGTCTGATTTTATAAAAACAAGTTTGCCCTATTGTGCTATAATATTATTATATCTTAAAACTAAGATATAGTGTAACATAAGAGTAGTAAAAACGAAGTAAAACAATGTAACCGGCATTAAAAATTTGACGAAGATAATTCCACTTAATACTCTTATCCCGTCAAAAAGGGCCATTCATACATAACAAAAACCGCAACCTAAGCGCCCTAACACCGGTATTTCATACGATTTGTTTTTTACTAAATTGCTACTTGCTTTATTCTATCCCCTTGTGATAGAATACATATGTTATGTTGTAAATTATGCTTGGAGGTGGAAAATATGGCAAACCTTTGCGAAGTATGTGGCAAAACCACCGCTAGCGGTATGAACGTGAGTCACTCTCACATCCGCACGAAAAGGACCTGGAAGCCAAACATCCAGAGAGTACGAGCAATTGTAGACGGCGAAACCAAAAAGGTAAATGTATGCACTCGCTGCCTTCGTTCCGATAAAATTACACGCGCGTAAAAAATAAGAAGGTACATGTACTCTAAAAAGGGCGACCCCATTGGGGTCGCCTTTTTTTATTACCCAAACCACTTGACCCCTTTGCTCATTTCTCCACCCCAACTACATATCCGCTTATTCCTCTAAATAAGACACCTTTCCATAGCGACCGCTTCTACAGCATAGCTGTAGACAGGGAGCCACCTCTACAGCCCATGCCACTACACCAGCCTACTTCTCACGCACATCGCTCATTCCTACCCATAAGCCCCATTCCATAAACGACCGCCTTTACAGCAACGCCAGGGATCCCCCCCGCTCATGCCGCTAAATCAGGTCAAACTTCTCACACGCGTTGCTTATTCATCTACCTCAACTACATACACCGCTTATTCCCCTAAATCAGACATATCTATACTTCACGCCCACGCTTGAGCCTCTAAATCAGACCTCCCCCTAAAAAAACATATCCCCGGAGCAAACCTTTCGAGCTTGACTCGCCGGTTTGTGAGGGGATATGTTTTTTTACTCCCTTTCGAGCTCGACTCGCCGGTTTGTGAGGAGATATGTTTTTTACTCCCTCCTCCCCCGTGTTTAAGGAGACATATATTCCCCCTTGCCCCCAGGCCAAATTAGACTGCGCTGACACTGAAAAGGGTCCTGGTCTCTAGGCTCTATGATAATTTTGAAAACAAAAACACTATATCCTCTAAGCAAACTTTTCGAGCTTGACTCGCCAGTTTGTGTGAGGATATAGTGTTTTGTTGGTTCTATAATTTATTTTG
>NZ_SVCB01000071.1 GCF_015058545.1 Veillonella sp. | reverse complement strand
GAGCTTCCCGCTTCCGGACTTTGCTGCGTAATTACCGCGGTGTCATCACCGGCGCCGCTAATTGCTGCATTAAGACCTAAGGAAGCTAATGCGTCTTTGGCATCTTTAACAGTCATACCTACTAAATTAGGTAATTCTACTTTTTTACTCTTCACACGGTTTACCGTTACGTCTACGGTAGCGCCTTTAGTTACTTTGGAATCTCCCGGAGGTGATTGCATCAAAATAACACCATCTTCTTTACTGTCATCAGTACCTGCGGAAATCTTGCCGATTACGAGGCCTAAGTTCTTGAGTCGTGAACGAGCCTGGTCGATTGTCATACCCGTAATGTCAGGCATCGTAATATCGCCAACGCCCTTACTTACAACGAGATGAACCGTACGTTGTTCCTTAACCTGTTCATTCGCTTCCGGGCTCTGTGAAATAACCTGACCTGCCGGTACATCCGGATTAGATACTTCACTTACCGAAACACGCAAATGATTATCTTCCAGAATATGTTTAGCTACCGTTACTTGTTTGCCTACCACATTCGGTACATCTACAGTGGCATTACTCCAGAAGTTACCAAAGCTTAAGAAGGCCCACACGAAAGCTAATAAGAAGACGATAAACGCACCCAATAAAATATATTTCTGCGGCAAGCGGCTCAGTTTAGCCATCCAACCTTCTTGCGTCGGTTCACCGCCATAATATACTTCATCGTCATCATCGGTTTCACCATAGGATGTTTCCGGTACCGGTGTCAACACCTGGGTGCCAAAATCATGAGGTGCCCGTCGGCCGCTGTTACTGTTCACAAAGCCTTGTGACATACGTAACGCGGCTATCATTTCCGTAATATTGCTAAACCGGTCTTCCGGTCGTTTCGCTAAGGCCTTAATGACCGCCGCTTCCAACAAAGTCGGAATACTCGGATTATAACGAGTCGGCGGGATTAAACGCTCCCGTACATGTTTTAAAGCCACGCTTATTGGCGTTTCCCCTTCATAAGGAACACGGCCGGTTAACATTTCATACAGCACAGCGCCCAAAGAATAAATATCGGTACTGCCGTTAACCGGTTTACCGCTGGCTTGTTCCGGCGACAAATAATGAGCGGACCCCATAATAGAGTTCGTATACATCATGGTAGTACCGGCATTCATGGCGCGAGCAATGCCGAAGTCGGTTACCTTAATGCGCCCCTGTTTAGTAATCAGCACATTATGAGGTTTTATATCACAATGCACAATCCCCATTGCATGAGCGTGTTCGAGTCCTTCAGCGATAGCAATGGTAAATTTTACCGCATTATCAATGGATATACGTTCATGACGGGTAATATATTCTTTTAAGGTTTCCCCTTCAATATATTCCATCACTATATAGTGATAACCTTGGTCAAAACCAACATCATACATGCTTACGATATTGGGATGACTTAATTTACCGGCCGCTTGTGCTTCGCGCTTAAAACGGGCTACGAAATCATCATCACCGGCAAAGTTTGAATGTAATATTTTTACAGCCACGGGACGACCTAATAGCGTGTCTTCGCCTTTGAAAACATCGGCCATGCCGCCAACGCCAATCTTAGATATTATTTTATAGCGATTATCAAGGATTAACCCTTGTAATTTAGTTGCCTTCTCTTTCATGTTCTCACCTCGTTCTTAGCCTATAGTACCAATAACTATGGTTACATTATCGCGAGCCCCTTGATCATATACCAAGTCCATTAAATCTTCAATCAAGCGTTCATCTTTCGGTTCATTCCGAAAGGCCGCTTCAATTACGGCTTGTTCAATATAACCGGTGAGACCGTCAGAGCATAAAAGTATTCTATCGCCGGGCACTACTTTTTGTACGCCTGCATCAATTTCTACAACAGGCGACACACCAACTGCCCGTGTCAGCACATTGCGTTGTGGATGTTGCAACATATCATCCGCCTTTAATTCACCTGCTTCATAGAGCGCCTGAACCATGGAGTGATCTGTACTGATTTGAATAAGTCGGTCCTCATGAAATACATATAGACGGCTATCCCCTACATTGGCCCAATATAAATCGCTATCCTTAACATAAGCAACAACTGCAGTTGTGCCCATGCCCTCCAAGGACGGTGTTGCTTTAACTCTTTCATATACAGCTGTATTGGCTTTAGCTACGGACTGACGCAATGCCTCAACCGAAACTTCCTGCCAATTCTGTATATCGCAAGCCAGTGTGTCAACTACCATAGTGCTGGCAATTTCACCGCCTTTATAGCCACCCATACCGTCAGTGACAATACAAAAGGATTCTCCAATGTAAAAACGGTCTTCGTTGCGTTGACGCACCAAACCGATTTTACTCATGCCTATACTCTTCATAGGGCCTCCTTTACCTGTGATACCGATTACTCGCTTTCTTTGTTGGCCTGTTGAATTTTCAACTGACCGCAAGCAGCTTGAATGGCATCGCCCATTTCTTTGCGAACCGTTACGGATACTCCGTAGGAAGCCACAATATTTCTAAAAGCTTCCGTTTGACGGCGCGAAGGTTTAAACAATTTAATATGTTCATTTCCGTTAACCGGAATTAAATTGACATTACAATTTGGGAAGGATTTTACCAAAGCTCCCAATTCGTGAGCATTCTCAATAGATGAGTTAATGCCGTCAATTAAAATATATTCAAAGGTTACACGGCGATCCGTTTTTTCATAATACGTCTTAACCGCCGCCAACACATCTGCTAAATTATAGTGTGCGCCAATCGGCATGATTTCACGTCGAATCTTATCATTCGGGGCGTGAAGACTCAATGCCAATGTAATCGGAATACCTTCATCGGCTAAGAGATAAATATTTTCTACTACGCCACATGTCGATAATGTCATGCGACGATAGCCGATATCAAACGCTTCTTTTTCATGCAAAAGGCGAAGTGCATTGATTGTATTCGTATAATTTTGAAGCGGTTCACCGGCGCCCATCACAACGATGGAATGAATCCGTTCTTTTAAAAGGGCACCGAACAATAAGACTTGCGCCACAATTTCGTGAGTTTCTAAATTACGATACAAACCGTCGGTAGTCGATGCACAGAAAACACAACCCATGGCACACCCCACTTGTGAAGATACACACACGGAATTACCGTACTGCTGTTTCATCAATACCGTTTCCACACGATTACCGTCTGCCAATTCAAGCAATAGCTTCTTAGTTTGGCCGTCAGGTGTTATCTTCTCCGTTACGATTTTCGGCACGGAGATAGCACAATTGGCGCCAAGCCACGCTCGTAACTCGCCCGGTAATTGTTGCATATCCGCAAAGTCGAATACGTAGCGTTTATATATGTAATCCATTATTTGCTTGGCTCTGAAACGAGGAAATTTTGCCTCTGTTATAACAGCCTGCAACTCGGTTAGGTTCTTACCCAATAGTTCTATCATAGTTATATCCTTATTCTATGAAAATCATAATCAAATACTTTGAAAATCATATGTTAATAATTTACAGGATGGATAGAAGTCAATAGCGGTATTCAGATACAAATCAAAATACCCGTATCTAATATATATTGGCTATTTAGCCACTAAACTCCTTTAAAAACTATAAATTTCACGTAAAATTTTTATAAAGCTTTACGAAGTCGTGCAATAAAGAATCCGTCCATTTCATCACGATGCGGCCATAAGGTAACCATCGGTCCCTCAGCCTCAAAAGGCAAGAACGAAGACGCATCTTCTAACGTAAAATCAACATGCGTTTTCAGGAAATTCTCCGCTACTGCTTCGTTTTCCCCCTTGTTAATCGTACAAGTAGAATACACAAGGACACCACCCGGTTTTACCGTTTTAGCGGCCTCGGCAATAATCTGCTTTTGCAATTTAGGAAGTTCCGTCAAGGACTCCGGTGTTTTGTGCCAACGCATGTCAAGTTTACGTTGTAAAATACCAAGTCCCGAGCAGGGTGCATCCACCAGTACCCTGTCAAACTGATTATACCACGTTTCCGGCATTTGGGTAGCATCTTGCAAGTTAAAATCTGCAATTGTTACACCTAAACGCTTCGCATTAGCCTCCATAAGCCCTAATTTATGCTCATGAATATCATCCGCCGTAATATGACCTTGATTGGCCATACGCGCCGCTAAATGCATGGTTTTACCACCCGGTGCCGCACAACAATCCAGAACTTTCTCACCCGGCTGCGGATCTACCACATAAGCTACCGCCATAGACGCTTCATCGGTAAACGTAATTAAACCGTCTTTTACAAGGGGCGCACTTTCCAGTGAACCTGTATGACGTGTAATATGGACCGCTTCCGGCAATTTCCCGGTAGATTCTGCCTGCCAACCGGCTTTTTCAAAAGCCGCCATACCGTCAGCCACAGAGGCTTTCAAAGTATTGATGCGGGCCGTCAACTTCGGTCGTTCGTTAAACCAAGTACAAAGCCCAATAGTTTCTTCTTCGCCATACGTCTTAAGCCAATGTTCCAATAACCAGGTTGGCTGATTGTAAATGAACGCCATGCGCTCTACATCATTTTTGGCAAGTTCGTCAATGCTGTAACTATCGCGATTGCGAATGAAATTACGAAGCACGCCGTTCACAAAGCCATCGAGGCCGCGAGCCATTTTTTTAGCCAGTTTAACACTTTCATTGACGGCGGCACTGTCCGGTACTTTATCCATGTAAATAAGCTGATAGAGCCCTAAGCGCAAAATTTCCACTACAATAGAGGATAATTTGCGTAACGGACGTTTAGCGAGTGCCATAATAATGGCATCTAAATAATTGCGACGTCGTACGACGCCGTAGACGAGTTCCGTGAAAAAACGACGGTCTACATCACTTAATTTATTATCGCCCAGCATCTGCTGAAGTACGATATTAGCATAGGCGCCGTCGCGATTAATCTGCAATAAAGCTTGCACCGCCAAACGGCGTATATTAACTTGTGCTGTTCCTTTATCCATTGATTAATTTCTCCACCACTTCTTTAATTCGATCCGTATCAACCCGCGTATTACAGCAAGGTCCGCAAGGTCGTTCATTCAGAACACCTACTACGGGAATCGGAAATACATCATTCATGCCACTTACCAAATCCCGTTCACAGGCGATGGCAACAATAGCTTTCGGCCGAATGTTTTTAATCATCAAACGCGCCAAGGTACCACCGGTTACAACCACGAACTTACAACCGTAAGTATCGGCAATATCCAGTAAGGTACCAACTTGACACCGACCGCAACGCTTACAGTTATGTACATCAGTCGTTACTTTATGAACACAGTCGCTTTTTTGCAAACAATGAGGTGTTAACAAAAGCAAGCGATCCGCCGGTACTTTGTACAAATTTAACTCAACCAAATGATTAATCAAATCAATCAAAGACTGACTCACCTTATCCTTGGATGCTCCCACCACTTTACCGGCCAGGAGGACCAAAGGGAAAAATGCATAGAGCCAGCGATTGCTGATGCGGAGCCATATAGGATGAATCCGCCAGTGATTCGTTGAAGCTAAAAGCATACTGCCCCACATTATCCAGCATAATAGCGGGAATATGGCAAGGAGTGTTTCCACCCCATAGGCAATAGGTAAACCTAAGCGATGTAAGCCGGGCCACAACAAATATGCCAAGGCCGCCCAAACAAGGGTAATGCCGGCAAACACGGCGAAGGTTAATTTAAAATATAAAGGATAACGCCCCAAAACGGGGTGATCCTGCTGTTCTTGATTACGCATTGAAAATGAGTCCTGCCT
>NZ_SVCB01000070.1 GCF_015058545.1 Veillonella sp. | reverse complement strand
GACCGCCTTGCGCCAATAAATAGGTAAGGGGCACAGGGCTGTAAAACTTTTTATGGTTCGCATTTTCGTATTCATATAATTGCTTGGCATCATTAATAGCCTCTTTTAAATTGATGAGAGCCGCTGCAAGAGACGTAATTTGTTCCGCAGTGAGTGATGTGAACTCCGTTTTTTCGGTTACACCGGCTTCATAACATACCTCTTTTAATAGAGCCGGACCGAAACCGTTAAAAATACGACGAATTGTTTCGGCTACGGTGCCTTGACCGAAGTTGTGAAGTAATTCGCCGATTTCTTCGTTGCTGAACTCAAAAAGGCTGCCCCGTTCGCTGTTCGGCGGTAACTCATAAGTGAGTTTAGGCGCGATGGAACGTTCACGGTTCATGAGCGGTGTAACGTGAATGAGTGCTTCCAGAATCTGGCCGTCTTGAACGAAAATACAGTTGGAATATTTACCCATTAGTTCAATGTAAATTCGATTCGAAATAAGGGATCCGTCAAGAGCCAGCTTGTCTGCATTGATGCGCAGAATTCGGTCACCGTTCAATTGTTTGATTGCCGTAATACGAGCGCCTTCCAAATGTTTGCGTAAAAACATACAAAGCGCAGTCGGTTCTTTCGGTAAATCCGTAATGCCGTGGCTGAGATAACAAGCCGGTAAATTGCCGGCCGTAATAACCAGGTCTTTATTACCCTGGTGAGTATTAACTTTTAAAACAATTGTGGTTTTATCTATTTGTAATAGCCGCTGGATTTGACCGGTCACTAATTGATCGGAAAGTTCTTTGGTCAAAACGGCTAAGGTTAAGCCATCTAAATTCATAAATTGCTCCTTTACTAAACATACTTATTATTTAAGTATATCACACTTATGACCTATTTGAACGCTTTACCCTATAGGCCTAACATGTTAAAATGTAAACAATAAGAAAATAATCTAAAAATAAGGAAAATTGACGAAAATTAAAGGAAAGGACCTATTTTATTATGAACAGCATGACGGGCTTCGGTCGTGGTATAGCCGCAGATGAGGCATTACAGATTACGGTTGAAATAAAAACGGTTAATTCAAGGTTTTTGGATCTGCATATTAATATGCCATCCATGTTGAATTTTTTTGAAAATGAGCTGCGCCGTCAGATTAAAAGTGTATTGCAACGCGGCAAAGTGGAAGTCAATATTTCGCTACGCAATACACGGGATCGGGAAAAAGTTTTTACCGTGAACGAATCATTGGCATTGCAGATTCGCGAGTTTTTGGTTAAAAACGGTTTTGCTCAAGATATTAAGAAAGTGGCCTTGCGAGATATGATGACCGTATCTCAGGATTGGCTTCTTTTAGAAGATGTTCCTTTTGAAGAATCGAAGCTTCAAGAAACGGCTTTAAAGGCATTAGGTGATGCTCTCACCGGCGTAATAAATATGCGGGCTGCCGAAGGGGAACATTTAGCAAAAGAAATCGAAAGTCGTATTACCAAACTGGAAGATGTGTTAAAAGCCGTAGATGCCAACAAAACAGCAGCTGTAAAGAAATATGAAACACGTTTGCAACAACGCATTGAAGCAACCTTGTCTAAAACTGATTTAGATATCAACATGGATAGATTTTTGCAGGAAGTAGCCATTATGAGTGACAAAACAGATATTACAGAAGAAATTGTACGTTTTGGCTCACATGTGGTACAATTAAAAGACACACTCAAAGAGAATCAACCGATTGGCCGTAAATTAGATTTCTTGTTACAGGAAATGAATCGTGAAGTAAATACGATGGGATCAAAAGGATCTGATTTAGAAATTACTGACCGCGTTGTAGTATTGAAATGTGAATTAGAGAAGATTAGAGAGCAAATTCAAAACATAGAGTAGGTAGTAGAGTAAGGAGTCACTAAGTATGAATACAAAACTTTTAAACATCGGGTTTGGTAATATGGTTTCAGCAAATCGCCTCATTGCGATTATCAGTCCTGAATCGGCTCCTATTAAGCGAATGATTCAAGATGCTCGCGAAAAGAGCGTACTCGTTGATGCTACATATGGTCGTAAGACTCGTGCCGTTCTCGTTATGGACAGCGGTCAAATCGTTTTATCCGCTATCCAACCGGAAACCGTAGCACATCGTATTGTACAGGCTACACCGTCTGAAACAACGGAAGCGTAGGTGTTATTATGTCGGATAGAGGAATCTTAATTGTTTTATCCGGCCCTTCGGGTGCGGGTAAAGGCACAATTTGTGCGGCCCTTCGCCAGCAAATGCCTAATCTTGTATATTCCGTATCGATGACAACTCGTGCACCCCGTGTCGGTGAAGAAGAAGGGGTTAGCTACTTTTTTAGAGATAAAGAAGAGTTTCAGCGTTTAATTAAAGAAGATGCATTTCTTGAATATGCACAGGTGTACGACAATTTTTACGGTACGCCAAAACAACATGTAATGGACTTGTTGTCAGAAGGTAAGAGCGTTATTTTGGAAATTGATATTCAAGGTGCTATGCAAGTTAAAGAGCGCTTTAGCGAAGCCGTTTTTATTTATATCGTACCGCCGTCTTTAGATATTTTGTCGAATCGTTTGCGCGATCGTGGGACGGATGCGGCCGATGTCATTGACAAGCGATTGTCGAAAGCCAGTTCGGAACTTGCGTTGGCTCATCGCTATGACTATATCGTAGTAAATGATGTGTTGCCCGATGCGGTTGAAAAAGTTGCGTCTATTTTACGAGCTGAAGCTTGCAAAATTAAACGAAATAAAGAAAAAATCCAGTACATTTATAAACAGTATGGCGGGAAAAAGGAGTAATGCGTTATGATGGTAAAACCTTTATTAAAAGACTTGGAAAAACATGTAGACAGTAAATACACTTTGGTTACTTTGGCAGCGAAACGTGCTCGTGAGCTTACCGATGGTGACCATGCTTTAGTATCCGGTCTCGACACAGATAAACCGGTATCGGTAGCATTACATGAAATTGCGGAAGATAAAATCGGTTTTACACGTACCAAAGACGGTATTAAATAATTAAATTTTAATTCCAACAGGGGCAGAGGATGAAAAATAAACACATAATTGTAGGCGTATCGGGCGGTATTGCTGCCTATAAAGCTGTAGAGGTGGTTAGCCGCTTACGTAAATTGGGAGCGGAAGTTAAAGTCGTTATGACAGAAAACGCCACCAAGTTTGTATCACCTATGACTTTCGGCGAAATCAGCGGCCATCCGGTGGCTGTTAAAATGTTTGAAGATGTACATGATTGGAATGTGGAGCATATTTCATTAGCTCGATGGGCTGATGCCTATTTAGTGGCACCGGCTACGGCTAATGTGCTTGGCAAAATGGCAGCCGGAATTGCTGATGATATGTTGACTACGCAGCTATTGGCTACCGAAGCGCCTATTTTCTTATGTCCGGCGATGAATACTAATATGTATGAAAACCCGATTACACAGCGTAATATGAATACCTTACGGGAGTTGGGGATGCATATTTTGGAAGCCGACAGCGGTCACTTGGCTTGCGGTATAGTCGGCAAGGGCCGTTTACCGGAACCGGCTAAAATTGTGGAATGGTTGTCCTTCCATATGATGAAAAGTGATTTACTGGAAGGTAAAACTGTTATTGTTACGGCCGGCGGTACGCAGGAAGCTATCGATCCGGTTCGCTATATCGGCAATCGTTCCAGCGGCAAAATGGGTTACGCTGTGGCTGAACAAGCAGCTTTGGCCGGGGCTCGTACGATTTTAATATCAGCACCGAGCGCGTTGCCGGTGCCATATGGCGTGGAATTTGTGCCTGTTGACTCAGCTCGCGATATGGAAGAAGCCGTTAACAGTCGTTATGAAAACTGTGATGCCGTAATTATGGCGGCAGCTGTAGCGGATTTCCGCGTGGAGAACATGGCAGATACCAAAATCAAGAAAATGGATACCTTAGAGCTTAAACTCGTTAAGAATCCGGATATCTTGAAAGGTCTAGGTGCGAATAAAACTCATCAAAAACTTATCGGCTTTGCAGCGGAAACACAAAATGTCATCGAGTACGGCAAATCAAAGGTACTTAACAAAAATCTTGATATGCTCGTAGCTAATGATGTAAGCAAACAAAATGCAGGCTTTAACGTTGATACCAATGAAGTTACTTTTATTTATCCGGGTGGTCAAATTATGCAATTACCACTTATGACAAAAAGTGATGTCGCTAAGCGAATTATTTCAGCCTTGGCAGAATTGTAATTCCATAGTATAATGAATCAGTGATATAAACTATCACAATTAAATTAATAGTAATTTTTGTCTCATCAAGAGTAGTGGAGGGAAAGGCCCTGTGAAGCTACAGCAACCATTCATGTGAAAAGGTGCTAAGTCCGACGGTATATGCCGAAAGATGGGGTTCTATTCCTCATCGCTTGGCTGATGAGGAATTTTTTTATGGAGGTAAAGGGTAAATGGCTGAAAAACATGTATTTTTCACATCTGAATCCGTAACGGAAGGTCATCCTGATAAAATCGCTGACCAAATTTCAGACGCCGTACTTGATGCGATTATTGCGCAAGATCCAACGGCACATGTAGCATGTGAAACACTTGTAACAACAGGTCAAGTTCATGTAGTGGGTGAAATTTCCACTAACTGTTATGTAGATATTAATCATATTGTTCGTGAAACGATTCGCGAAATCGGGTATACTCGTGCTAAATACGGTTTTGACTGCGATACTTGCGGCGTTAATGTAGCTATTGACGAACAATCTGCCGATATCGCTATGGGTGTAGACGATGCGTTGGAAACCCGTGAAGGCGGCGCAGATAAATTTGATAAAATCGGTGCCGGCGACCAAGGGATGATGTTTGGTTATGCAACTAACGAAACCGAAGAATTCATGCCAATGCCTATTGCTCTTGCACATCGCTTATCCCGTCAATTGACTAAAGTTCGTAAAGACGGTACTTTGCCTTACCTTCGTCCGGACGGTAAAACTCAGGTAACTGTTGAATACGTTGACGGCGTGCCTAAACGTATTGAAACCATCGTAATTTCCACGCAGCACGGTCCTGAAGTATCCCGTGAACAAATCGAAGCAGACCTTAAAGAATTGGTTATTAAACCGGTATTACCGGAAGGTTTTGTTGATGAAAACACTAAATTCTTCATCAACCCAACCGGTCGTTTTGTAATCGGCGGCCCGCAAGGCGACGCCGGCTTAACAGGTCGTAAGATTATCGTTGATACTTACGGCGGTATGGCTCGTCACGGCGGTGGTGCATTCTCCGGTAAGGATCCTACAAAAGTTGACCGCAGTGCGGCCTATGCAGCTCGTTATGTAGCTAAAAACATCGTAGCAGCCGGTCTTGCCGATAAATGTGAAATTCAGATTGCTTATGCTATCGGCGTAGCTAAACCTGTATCCATCATGGTAGAAACTTTCGGTACAGGTAAAATCTCCGAACAGCAAATCGGCGAACTCGTTAAGAAACATTTTGACCTTCGTCCGGCCGGCATTATTGAAATGCTTGATTTGCTCCGCCCAATCTATCATCAGACGGCAGCTTACGGTCACTTCGGTCGTACCGATGTTGATTTGCCTTGGGAACACACTGATAAAGCTGATGTTCTTCGCAAAGAAGCTGGTTTATAATTAAATAATCTGAAATTAAACAGACTGCTTTAAATGGCTTACATTTTAACAAGCTGGTTTTAATTTCAAATCTATAGAGCAGAGACTGTATCTTCGATATGGTCTCTGTTTTTTGTTGAAAGATATTATTACTTACTCCGGTTGAGATATATTATTACTTACCATGCCGGATTTTTTTATTCAATTTGTGAAATTATTTTCTTTATTGAAAAAATGTTTGACCATGACAGTAATACTTATTGTATAATTAAAGAAGAAAAGTTTAAATATATCGATATAGCATGTTTTGATACTGAATTAGTTTATCAATTATCGGCGTTCATAATCCCCTGATAACGTATGTAATTTTTGTTTTTGAATTATCGGTAATTCAGAAGGAGGATTTATATGAAAAATGCATATGATATTATTAATGACCCTTTTTTAAATAAGGGAACGGCATTCACTGCTGAAGAACGTGAACTGTTTAAGTTAAAGGGTATGATTCCCGACAAAATTCAGACCATTGAAGAGCAGGCAGATCAGGCATATAAAGCTATGTCTATGAAAACTAACGATGTGGATAAACGCCATTTCCTAATGAAGGTGTTTAGCCATAACCGTACCTTGTTCTACTATTTGTTCAGTCAGCATGTTGAAGAGTTTTTGCCGATTGTGTATGACCCATGTATTGCCGATACGATTCGTAATTACAGCGAATATTATACAACGCCGCAGAATTCTGCCTTTTTATCGATTGATAACCCGGAAAATATGGAAGCCGCTTTAAAAAATGCTGCCTATGGCCGTGATATTAATTTAATTGTCGTAACCGATGCGGAAGCTATTTTGGGTATCGGTGACTGGGGCCTTAACGGGGTTGCCATTTCCATCGGTAAATTGATGGTGTATACGGCGGCCGCCGGTTTAGACCCACAGCGCGTATTACCGGTTGTGCTCGATGTGGGTACCAATCGTCAAGAACTTTTGGATGATCCGTTATATTTGGGCAATAAACATAAACGTGTGAGCGGTGAACCGTACTATAAATTTGTAGATCAATTCGTAGAAACTGTTGAAAAATTATTCCCTAATTTATATCTTCATTTTGAAGACTTCGGTCGTGATAATGTAGCCAATATTTTAAATGCGTATAAAGATAAATACCCTGTTTTTAACGATGATATTGAAGGAACCGGTATTATTTCCTTAGCCGGTATTTTAGGTGGTTTAAAAATTTCCGGTGAAGAATTAAAAGACCAAGTGTATATGTGCTTCGGTGCCGGTACGGCCGGTTGCGGTATTGCTAATCGCGTTTTACAAGAATATGTGGACCAAGGCGTACCGAGTGAAGAGGCTATCAAGAAATTCTACTTGGTAGATAAACAGGGTCTTTTATTCGACGATATGGATGATTTAACACCGGAACAAAAACCGTTTGCCCGTAAACGCAGTGAATTGGAAGCTAATGACTATGTTAAAGCGTATTTAGGCGGCGATACGAAGAAATTAACGACCCTTGAAGACTGCGTTAAAGCCATTCATCCGACAATTTTGGTAGGCACTTCCACTAAGAGCGGTGCCTTTACGGAAGCAATTGTAAAAGAAATGGCAGCTCATACGGCACGTCCTATTATCTTCCCGTTAAGTAATCCTACTGAACTGGCTGAAGCAACGGCGGAACAGCTCATTACTTGGACGGATGGCAAAGCCTTGGTAGCAACGGGGATTCCGGCTAAACCGGTTTCTTATAATGGTGTTACGTATGACATTGGTCAGGCCAATAATGCTTTGATTTATCCGGGCCTTGGACTTGGTGCTATTGCGGCTGGAGCTAAACTTTTGACAGACCAAATGATATCCAAAGCGGCGCATTCCTTGGGCGGTATCATTGATGTGACGAAACCGGGGCGGCTACGATTCCACCGGTATCAAAACTTACGGAATTCTCCGAAACGATTGCCATTGCTGTTGCCGAAGAAGCAGTCGCTCAGAATTTGGCGAAAATTACTAAAGAGGAAGTACCAAAAACAGTGAAGTCCATTAAATGGATCCCTGAATATAAGGATTTGACGAAAGAATAATTAAATAATTGCCTGAAAAAGGCAAAGTAAATTCCCTCTGCGAGCCACTTATTCATTAACGAAGTTCGGGGAGGGAATTTTTTAGAGTCCATACTCAAAATACGCATTATTTGTATTCGAATTGACCTGTCTATTATTTAAAAATATCGAAAAAAATGGTATAATAAAAAATACTGCAAAGGAGGGATAGCATGCGTGTAGCAGAGGTTATTATCAATCGACCGGCTAAAAAAATGAATAGTCCGTTCAGCTATGCCGTGCCGGAACATTTAGGCACGATTATGCCGGGTACACGTGTAGCTGTCCCTTTGGGGCGTACTCGTGAAGAAGGAATTCTTATCGGCTATCGTGAGCTGGAAGAAATACCGTCGTATCAAATTAAACCTATCCAAGCAGTATTGGATAAGGAACCATGGTTTACGCCGGAAATGCTGGCTACGGCGAAGCGCTTAAGTGAGTATTATCTTTGTGCGTTGTCCGAAGCTCTCAGTTTATTTACAATCGATAAAAAGCAATTAAAAAGCTATGGACGCCCAAAGGAACAATGGTTACTGGTTGAACCTTGGTTTAAGCCGGAACATATTCCGCCGAAGCGAAAACGTCAAAGGGAACTTGGCTTTTATTTACAGGAGTTGGGTACCGCATCAGTTCATAGTCTACAAAAAGACGGATTTACTTTACCCGTTATAAAACAGGTTATGACCTATGAAGGCATTACCGTAGAAGAACGATACAGTAAGACAAAGACGAAGTTTGATGCCCGTCAAGCCAAGGATTTACCATTAACGGACGAACAATTACGCTGCTATGAGCCCATTCAAAAAGCGGTGCTGGCAAGTGAAGCTGGTACATTCTTGCTTCATGGCGTAACGGGCAGCGGTAAAACGCAGATTTATATGAAGGCTGCTAAGGATTGTTTGACTAAAGATAAAATTGCCATCGTGTTAGTGCCGGAAATTATGCTGACCAATCAGATTGTAAAGCGTTTCGTGGATACTTTCGGCGACGAAGTAGTTGTTTTTCACAGTAAGCTTACCATCAGCGAACGGTATAATAATTGGGAGCGCTTACGACGTAAGGACAGCCATATTATTATCGGTGCCAGGTCCGCCGTGTTTGCTCCCACTGATGATATCGGTTTAATCATCGTGGACGAAGAACATGATACTTCGTACAAGCAGGAAGACATGGTGCGTTACCATGCACGCATGGTAGCCCGTTGGCGTGCCGAAGCTAATAGTTGTCCCCTCATTTTGGGGTCCGCCACGCCATCGATTGAATCGTACTACTTGGCAAAACAGGGACAATATACCTTACTGGAATTGAAACATCGAATTTTTCATCAGCCCTTGCCTAAAGTACAGATTATTGACATGAAGGAAGAAATGGTTTACGGTAATTATTCTGTTTTTTCCGGTGCTATGAGTCATTTAATTCGCCAGACCTTAGCCAATAAAGAGCAAATGATTATCCTTTTAAATCGTCGCGGTTTTAGTACTTTTGTCATGTGTCGCGATTGCGGTGAACCCATCAAATGTCCTCACTGCGATATTGCCATGGTGTACCATCGTGAAGGTGAAGAATTGCGTTGTCATTACTGTGAACATCATGAACCGGTACCTACGGTTTGTCCTCATTGCGGCAGTCAGAAGATAAAATTCTTCGGCTCCGGTACGCAGAAGGTGGAAGAGGAATTGCAGCGCAATTTCCGCGGTGCCCGTATAGCGCGGCTCGATCAAGATGTGACAGCCAAAAAAGGCAATGGCGAACAGATTCTAAACGATTTTGGTGAAGGACGTTATGATATTTTGCTGGGCACGCAAATGGTGGCCAAAGGGCATGATTTTAAAGGGGTAACCGCAGTGGGGGTTTTAACGGCCGATTCGGTACTGAATATTCCTTTATACAGCGCATCGGAACGGACGTTTGACTTACTTACGCAGGTAGCGGGACGAGCCGGGCGCAGTACCGGTAAAGGTCAAGTTGTAATTCAGACCTATAATCCTTTACATTATGCTATAATAAAGAGTAAGGCTCATGACTATGTGGGTTTTTACGAAGAAGAAATAAAAGCTCGTGAATTACTGGGGTATCCGCCATTAGGTTCTATGATGCATTTTCGCATTCAACATAAAGAGGAAGCGAAAGCCATGGACATAGCGGAGCGTATAGTAGCGGCGCTGGAACCGTTTGCCGTACCGGGGGGACTGGATGTGATGGGACCCTATCAGGAAGGCATAAAAAAGGTGCGCGATTTATATCGCGTAGCGATTATGGTGCGGGGTAATCATTTAGAGAAAATAAAAGAATATATATATACATCGTGGATTTTTACACAAGAGGGACTGCAAATTGACGTGGATCCCGTTTAATAGGAGGCAATATGGTATTAGAAATTATTAAAGCAGGTCATCCTGTCTTAAAACAGGTAGCAGAGCCTGTAGATTTTGTAAATAAAAAAATGCGCCAGCTCTTAGATGATATGGCGGAAACTATGCGTGTGTCCGACGGTGTCGGTTTGGCGGCACCACAGGTTAATGTGTCGAAACGTATTATCGTAGTTGATGACGGTACGGGCTTGCAGGAATTC
>NZ_SVCB01000069.1 GCF_015058545.1 Veillonella sp. | reverse complement strand
CGCCGGACACCTTGCGCTATGCTTTGGAGCAAGAACCGTCCACTTTGGACCCGGCTAAATCGTCTACCTTGCCGGAATCGTCCGTGGAACTGGCTGTCTTCGAAGGGCTTACGCGCTTGAATGCTAAAGATGTGCCGGAACCGGCGGTGGCCAACTCGTGGACGATTTCACCGGATGGCTTGACCTATATTTTTTATCTTCGCCCGGAAGCTACTTGGTCCGATGGCAAGCCGGTGACGGCTCATGATTTTGAGTATGCTTGGAAGCGTGCTTTGAATCCGGAAGTAGCGGCTAATAATGCGTTTATGCTCTATGTTTTGAAAAACGGCGAAGCCTATAACACGGAAAAAGCCAAGGCTGAAGATGTAGGGGTTAAGGCCGTTGACGATCATACCTTGTTGGTTACCTTGGAATCACCGGCACCGTATTTCTTGGGGCTCACGGCTTTTCACGCGTACTATCCGGTGCGTGAAGACATCGTGTCACAGGCGCCTGATACTTGGGCAACTTCGGCAGCTACCCTTATCGGCAACGGGCCGTTTAAACTGGTGAAATGGCAGCACAGTGCGGAATTGCAGTTTGTTAAAAACGATAAATATTGGGATGCTGCGTCGGTTAAGTTAAAAGGCATGGAATGGCCTATCAGCGAATCGCAGAGCACGCGCCTTACTCTCGCTGAAGGGGGCGCCGTAGATATTATGGTAGAGCCGCCGGTGGCCGACCAGGACCGTTTGACGAAGCTAGGCCTTTTCAAAGTGGCGCCGTCCTTGGGGACCTATTATTATGTGTTTAATGTAACGGCACCGCCGTTTGATAATCCGCTGGTGCGCAAGGCTTTTTCCATGGTTATCGACCGCAAGGTTATAGTTGATACCATCGTTCATGGCGGTAAAACGCCGGCTTATGCTTTTGTACCGCCGGGACTTACTGATGAAGCGACGAATCAGGATTTTAGAGCCGAAGGGGGCAATTTGGTGGCCTATAATGTGGCGGAAGCTAAAAAATTATTGGCCGAAGCCGGTTACGGGCCGAATAAACCGTTGCCATCGGTGACGATTTTGTATAATACCAATGAAATGCATAAGGCTATTGCCGAAGCGGTTCAGGCTATTTGGAAAAATGAGCTGGGCGCTACGGTAGAGCTTCAGAATCAGGAAACGAAGGTGTTCATGGCGAACCGTGAAGAAGGGCATTATCAGGTAGCTCGTGCGTCGTGGATTGGCGACTATGCGGATCCACAGACCTTCCTCGATGTGTTCTACGATTCCGCCAATGATGCACAATATCACAGTGAAGCCTATAATGCTTTGATAGAGCGTATTCACAATACGACGGATGTGAAACTTCGTAATGAACTCATGCATGAAGCGGAAGCGATGATTTTTGACGATACTGTAGTTATGCCGATTTACTTCACCACCACGCCGTATGTGGCCCGTGATACGGTGGGCGGGTACTACTGGTCAAGCTTGGGAACGATTGAGTTTAAACATGCGTTCCGCAAGTAGAAATAGCATATAGCGAAAGTATAAACGAATATATTATACTGAATGTAGTCATTGCTGGCGTCGCCTAAATATAGCGGCGCCGGCTTGCGCTATATTCGGTAATGATAAGATTGAAAGACAGGAGATTGTACTAATGGATTGGATTTTGCCAAAACGGTTACAACCGGGCATGACATTGGCGTTTACGGCACCGGCCTCGGCGACGGAAGAAAATCTGGATGGTTTGAAGGCCTTGGTTGAAGCTCGCGGTTATAAGGCTGTATTCGGCGCGTCTTGTTATCGCCATGGCCTCTATGGGGGCACGCCGGAGGAGCAGGCCGCGGAATTTAATACCTTTATGACGGACTCCGATTGTGATGCGGTAATTGCTTTGCGTGGCGGTTACGGCACAGTGCGTTATTTGGATTTATTGGATTATGAAGGCATTCGTAAGGGGCAAAAACCGTTTGTAGGGTATAGTGATTGTACGGCTTTACATACGGCCATTGGTCGCTACAGCCGTTTGGTTACCTATCACGGGCCGATGGGCGTCGATTGGTTAAAACCGGGTCGTGAAAACGATGTAGCCCACTTATTTGATTTGCTTGAGGGGAAAACTTCCGTAATCGAGCCTTTATTGGCGCCACCACGCGGTTTTATCGGCGCCAATATGGAAGAAGGCAGGCTCATTGGCGGCAATTTAGCGATTCTTTGCAGTTTGGGCGGTACGCCGTACGCTCCGAATCCGGAAGATTGGGATGATACCATTTTGCTGTTGGAGGATATTGGTGAACCACCTTATAAAATAGATAGAATGCTCCAGCAGTTGCGCCGTCAAGGCGTGTTGAGCTGCGTTAAAGGGGTGGCTCTCGGAACGTTTACCAACTGTGAAGACGAAGACGAACCGGATTATGAAATCGGCGCTCATGTATTGGATTACATGATGGCGGAACGATCGGAAGACGCCCCGGAACCCTTTGTGTGCTATGTACCAACCGGTCACGGCACGCCTCATCAGGCTTTGCCGCTGGGAAGCTATGTAAGCTTTAGGGCTATTTCCAATACATTGGTGCTGTTCCCTTATTGCGAGGGGACGTCATTTGTAAATGACCCTGTGTCGGTGAAGACCGACTCTCTTGATGCATTAGCGGAGACGAACCCTATTGCCGATTTAGCGGGGGCGAATCATGTTGCCGATTTAACGGATGGGAACCCTATTGCCGACTTAGATGATGTTAAAACTGTGGCGGAGCTGCCTGATGATGGTTCCTTGGCAGCGAGTGAAGCTCGTCTTCATGAGGCCATTCAGAATATAGAACAGCCGCTTATCGATTTGTCCGCTTATTTACATGCCAATCCCGAAGTGGGGTTGACCGAGCATAAAGCGGTCGCGGCGATTAAGACGTTGCTTAAAGAGCAAGCTTTTCAGGTTAAAACCGATGTGAGCGACGGTACGATTCCGGAGCTTGCCACATCCCTTAAAGCTGATAAGGGAAATTCAGATAGTGCCTATAAAATGGCTTTTCTCGGCGAATATGATGCGTTACCGGGACTCGGTCACGGTTGCGGTCATAACTTGATTGCCGCCATGAGTGTGGGCGCTGCCATCGGCTTTGCGGCGGCTGTACCGGAAGCACTGACCACCTTCTTCGGTTGTCCCGCCGAAGAGACCGTAGGGGGCAAAGTATTCATGGCCGATGCAGGCGTATTTAACGGCTATGCCGGTGCCTTGTTGACGCATCCCGCCGATGTGAACGAGCTTGGTGGTTCTTCTTTGGCCAGTCATCCTTTGGAAGTGAAATTTATCGGTCGTTCCGCTCATGTGGCGGATTTAGAAGACAGAGGCATTAATGCCTTGGATTGTGCGGTTACTTTATATGTTGCCGTGAATGAGTTAAAAGAGCAGTGGGGCGATGAAGTGGTTATCGGTCAAATCTTTATCGAAGCGGGCGAAGCGCCGAATATGATTCCCGCGGAGGCTACTTTGCATATGACCGTCAGAGCCCATACGGTGGAGTTTTTAGAAGATATTGTTTTGCCGGCCGTAAAAGCTAAGGCCGTTGAAATTGCTAAAGCTAAAGGGGCTGAAGTTAAGCTTCGCCACTACGAACCGCTTTTTAAAGACTTGCGGGAAGATTTGACTTGGCGTAACTTGGCAGAGCAGGTCATGACAGAGTTTGGTGCCAAGCCTACCATATTGCCGGCTGACGTAGCGGAAGGCAGTACGGACATGGGCAATGTGTCGCATGTGGTACCGACGGTACAGCTCACGTTGGCCATCGGTGAAAACATGGGCCTTCACACACCGGAATTTGCGGCCCGCGCCGGTTCGCCGGAGGGGCTTGCCATGATTCAAAAAGGAGCCCATATTATGGCGCTTACCGCACTGCGCCATTGGTGGCAGTATGGTTGTGTTTTTGACAGAGAAGTAAAATAAAGGTAAAATATATATGGTTAAATTAAGCCGTCTTTTTTAGACGGCTTTTACATTAGATATGCGGTTGGGAGATGACTGATGAGTGTACTAACGGTGTCACATGTGACGCATGGCTTCGGCGCCCGTCAAATTTTGGATGATGCGTCGTTTCGTTTATTAAAAGGTGAACATGTAGGCTTAATCGGCGCTAATGGCGAAGGGAAGTCTACGTTTTTAAATATTATAACGGGTAAAATTCTGCCCGACGAAGGTACGGTGCAATGGTCCAATAAGGGTACCGTAGGTTATTTGGATCAGCACAGCGTATTGGCGGAAGGCCAGACGATTCGCGACGTGCTACGTGATGCATTCAGCGATTTATTCGAATTGGATAAAGAGTTGCAGGCTGCTTACATGGAGATGACCGATTGTGACGAAGCGCGCATGAATGAGCTCTTGGAGAAGACCGGCGAATGGCAGGAAGAGTTGGAACACCGCGGTTTTTACGAAATCGATGCCACCATTGAGCGCACGGCGCAGGGCCTAGGGCTTGTAGACATCGGTCTTGACCGACTCGTTAACGAATTGAGCGGCGGTCAGCGTACGAAGGTATTACTTACGAAGCTCTTATTGCAAAAACCGACCATTTTGCTCTTGGACGAACCGACGAACTATTTGGACGTGGAGCATATTGAGTGGCTTAAGAATTATTTGCAAAATTATGAAAACGCCTTTATTCTCATCTCTCATGACATGGAATTTTTGAATTCCGTAGTCAATGTGATTTATCACATCGAACAGGCGCAGTTGACGCGCTATACGGGGAACTATGAACAGTTCCTTGCAGCTTATGAAGTGCAGCGTGCGCAGGCTGTTAAAGCCTATGAGCGGCAGCAGCAGGAAATTGCGCGCATGGAAGATTTCATTCAACGCAACAAGGCGCGCGTGGCTACGCGCGGTATGGCCAATTCCCGAGCGAAGCGCTTAGAGAAGATGGAGATTTTGGACAAACCGAAGGTTCATTTGGAAGTGTCCTTTGGTTTTAAAGAAGGCCGTACGCCGAGCCGCTTCGTAGTCAGCGCCAAAGATTTGGTGCTTGGTTATGATTCGGCCTTGACTAAACCGGTGGATGTAGTGCTTGAGCGAAATCAGAAAATTGCCGTACGCGGTGTGAATGGTCTCGGCAAAACAACACTCCTTAAAACATTGTTGGGGTTAATTAAACCGTTTGCCGGTGAGGTGGAACGAGGCGACTTTTTACAAGTCGGCTATTTTGAACAGGAAGACAGTGCCCATAATGATATGACGGCACTTGATTATATTTGGAATGCATATCCTGCCATGACGAATGCGGAAGTACGGGCCGCGCTGGCTCGTTGCGGGCTAACCAATGAGCACATTACAAGCCAGATGCGCGTCTTGTCAGGCGGTGAGAATGCAAAAGTGCGACTCTGCAAATTGATGCAGGAGCCGTACAATGTGTTGGTTTTGGACGAACCGACGAATCATTTGGACGTAGCCGCCAAGGAAGAATTGGCTGATGCGTTACGTCGTTTTAAAGGAACGATTTTGGTAGTCAGCCATGAGCCGGAGTTTTATCGCTCTTGGATTACCGATGAGTGGAACGTGGAATCGTGGACGACTAAAATCGTATAGGAGGTCTTGTCATGAAAGAACAGGCCAGCGAGGGTGTTGCACAGTTTTTAACAGCCTTGGGCATTGATTTAAAAGCGGCTGATATGGAGAAAACGCCGCAACGGGTGGCCGGTTTATATGAAGAGTTGTTTGCCGGCATGAATAAGTCCAGCGCTGAGATTTGGGGCGATATTTTCCCTACCGAGTACAAAGGCTTGGTAGCGGTAACGAGTATCCCTTTCTATTCTGTATGTGAACATCATTTGATGCCTTTTTTCGGCACTGCCGATATTATTTACCAACCGAAAGACGGTCGTGTAGCAGGGCTCAGCAAGCTCAGCGATTTGGTGAATTTATTCGCCCATCGGCCGCAGCTCCAGGAGCGCATGACCCGCGAGATTGCGACGGCTCTGGAGACGGATTTGGAAGCGGAAGGCGTGATGGTACGCATTAAAGCAACACATTTGTGTATGCTCATTAAAGGCGAGTTGCAACAAGGAACGGCCGTTGTAACCATGGAATGTCGCGGCGTGTTAAGCCGGACGGGACAGCTTCGGGAAGAAGCTTTGACTATTTTAGGAGGTTCAACGGATGTTCAAACGACGCAGTTATAAATGGGATGACGGCAGAACGTTGGTGCTCAATAACAGTACTTTGATTATGGGGATTTTGAACGGCACGCCCGATTCATTCTCCGACGGCGGCAAATATAATACACCGGACGCGGCTATCGTGCATGCTCGTGAAATGGAAATGCAGGGCGCCGATTTAATTGACCTCGGCGTAGAATCAACGCGGCCGGGTCATACGCATATTTCGGTGGCAGAAGAAATCAGCCGTATGGAGGCGCTCTTAGGTCCTGTCTTGGAAGCTACCAAGGTACCGATTTCCATTGATACCTATCGGGCCGAAACAGCGGATTATGCACTGTCTCACGGGGCACATATCCTGAACGATATTTGGGGCCTTCGTTACGACCCGGATATTGCGGCCGTAGCGGCTAAACACAAGGTGCCGGTTATCATCATGCACAACCAGAATGATACGAATTACGGCGATATCATCGAAGATATGAAAGCCTTTTTCTTTGCGTCTGTGGACATTGCCTTAAAAGAAGGGATTTTACCGCAGAACATTTGGCTCGATCCGGGCATCGGTTTTGGCAAAACGGGCGAGCAGAATATTGAGGTTATGCAGCGTCTCGGCGAATTGACGGCCTATGAATACCCTGTTTTGTTGGCGCCGAGCCGTAAGCGTTTTATCGGGGCCATGCTCAATGATTGCCCGCCGGATCAACGTGACGAAGGCACTGTGGCTGCTTGTATTACTGGCTTAATTCAGGGAATAGATATGGTGCGCGTGCACAATGTAGACATGCACAAAAAAGCATTGACCGTAGCAGATGCCTTGTTGAGAGGAGAGTTCTAATGGATAAGATTGTTTTAAAAAATATGGGCTTTTTCGGGTATCATGGGAACTTGGAATCGGAAAACAGTCAGGGGCAACGTTTTTTTGTGGATGTAACGATTTTAATAGATTTGACCAAAGCCGGTCAGTCCGACGATTTGGCGGATTCCATTAATTATGTGGAAGTATATAATACGGTGGAACGTGTCGTGACGGGGGAACCGCAGAAATTATTGGAAAAAGTGGGTACTTTGATTGCCGATGAATTATGGAATAATTATCGCGGCATTATCGGGCTCGCTGTGGCCATTCGTAAACCGGCGGTACCGATTCCGGGCATGCTGGACTATGCGGAAATTACCATTACGCGAGGTCAAATGTAGGTGAGACTTTTTGATGAAATATATCTATTATCTCAGTTTGGGATCTAATTTAGGCGACCGTGAGCAATATTTGGCCAATGCTATTGACGGTTTGCGTCGCCATGAAGCCATTGAGTCGGTGACGCCCTCTAAATGGCTGGAAACGGCGCCTTGGGGCAACACGGATCAGGGGCCGTTTTTAAATGGTGCCTGTAAGGTTGTTACCACCTTAGAGCCGGAAGCTATGCTCGAGGTGATGCAGGCGCTTGAAAAAGCGGCCGGCCGAGAACGGTTGGTTCATTGGGGACCGCGCACACTTGATCTCGATATCGTGTGGGCTGAAAAAGAAGACGGACACATCTTGGCGGTGCAAAGTGAAACGCTAACGATTCCCCATCCTTATTTGTGGGATAGAGCGTTTGTCTTAGTGCCGCTCAGGGAATTGTATCCCAGCTTTAGTTTTCACGGGCAGATTATTGGGGACAGAATAAACGAATTGGACGAAGCATAATTGTAAGGAATATGAGTATACTCAAGCGATGAAATCCATAGACCTCGGTAGCGAGTAAATGGGTGAATTAATTTAGTTGTCATCAAGGCAATGATTCATTGATGAGTTTCGATATTAATGTTATAATAGGCTCATTCAAGCAGTACGTGACGATGAGGACTAACATATGGCAGAGGAGATAAAAAAAGGCCCCCGTGCGGGCCGTAGGGAACGACCGAAACGCAATAAAATTATAATGTGGGCACAAATCATTATACTTGCGTTAGGTCTTATCTTTATTTTGCGCACGATGTATGATATTTATGTTATCAAACAGCAACAACATCAGTTACAAATTCAAATCGAAGAATTGAAGAAGAGCAATGAAGCGCTGGAACAGGATAAACAGCGTCTTCAGGATCCTAAAGAGATTGAAGGGGTAGCACGCGATGAATTGGGGCTGGTAAAACCGGGCGAAGTACCGTACGTTAAATAGCTGTTGACAAGGTTTTTCAAAGCCCTATATAATTAAACTAGTGTGCATGTATTACGGCACAACGTTTTTAGTAATTTTAGGAGGACATTGGGTTAGCATGGCCATTGAAGTAGGTAGTGTTCTTGAAGGCACTGTTACGGGGATCACGAAATTTGGTGCGTTTGTTGACTTAGGTAACAAACAAACGGGTTTGGTGCACATTTCAGAAGTTGCGAATGAATATGTGGAAAATATTTCGGATTTTATTAAAGAAGCAGACACAGTTAAGGTTAAAGTTTTGAGTGTGGATGAAAAAGGTAAGATCAGCTTATCGATTAAGCAAACATTACCTAAACCGGAAGCTGCGCCAAGAGCGCCAAAGACTGAAAATCGTGAACCTAGAGAACGAGAGTTCCGCCCACGTCAGCATGATGGGCATGCTCGCAGTGCTCACGATGGTAATCGCCGTAATTCTTTTGAACGCAAAAGCGGCGGTATGTCCTTTGAAGATAAAATGAGTCGTTTCTTAAAAGACAGCGAAGAACGATTGACAGATTTAAAACGAAATACCGAATCCAAACGTGGCGGTCGTGGAGGTCGCAGAGATTAAACAGTGAGATGATGCGAAGCTTCGCATCATCTTTTTATTGTACGCCGAATAGGCATGACTAAACCCCCAGTTAAACTGGGGGTCGGTAAAAAACTCTTATAGAAAAGGAAAGAACCTCCTAATGGTACAATGAAGTTGGTCTGGTAACCACAACATTTCAACTTAGGAGGTT
>NZ_SVCB01000068.1 GCF_015058545.1 Veillonella sp. | reverse complement strand
CAGTTAAGGCAGGGGCGCAGATTCCGATTATTGCGGATATTCACTTCGACTATACTTTGGCTCTCGAAGCTATTGATAGCGGCGTAGACGGACTCCGCATTAATCCGGGGAACATTGGCGGTATCGACAATGTGGTAGCCGTTATTAAAAAAGCGAAACCTAAACAGATTCCAATCCGTATCGGTGTTAATGCCGGATCCTTACCGGCGCATATTTTGGATGCCTATGGCGGTCATCCTTGCGCCGATGGTATGGTGGAAGCCGCTTTGGAGCATGTGCGTATTCTAGAGTCTTTGGATTATCGTGAAATGAAGTTATCCATTAAGGCCACCGATGTACCGCTCATGATCGAAGCCTATCAGAAATTATCGGCTAAAGTACCATATCCGCTCCATCTAGGTGTTACGGAAGCCGGTACGATTACGCAGGGGACCGTTAAATCATCCATCGGTATCGGTGCTTTGTTGGCACAGGGGATTGGTGATACCTTACGCGTTTCCTTAACAGGCGACCCTATCCACGAAGTAGAAGTAGGTAAAACGATTTTAAGTTCCTTAGGACTTCGCACTTACGGTGCCACCATGATTTCCTGTCCGACTTGCGGACGTTGTCGCGTTGATCTTTTCAGCATGGCAGAAACAGTGGAAGCGCGTCTTAAGAGCATTAAAGAACCGATTCGTGTAGCCGTTATGGGCTGCGTCGTAAACGGACCGGGCGAAGCGCGTGAAGCCGATTTCGGGATTGCCGGCGGTGATGGCCGCGGTATTGTTTTCCGCAAGGGAGAGGTCATTAAAACCGTTGATGAAAGTGAATTAGTGGATGCTTTATTCCATGAAATAGAAATGTATTTAGAGTCAAAAGCAAAGGAGTCGTAATTCAATGCTAGCCAGTAAGTTATATGCCCCTACATTACGAGAAACACCTGCCGATGCAGATGTAGTCAGCCAACAATATATGTTGCGTGCCGGTATGATTCGCAAGATGGCAGGGGGGATTTATTCCTATTTGCCATTAGCTTGGAAAAGTATTCGTAAAATTGAAGCCATTGTTCATGAAGAAATGCAAGCTATCGGCTCCCAGGAAATTATGATGCCGATTATTCAACCGGCTGAAATTTGGCAGGAGTCCGGCCGTTGGAACGTATATGGTGCAGAAATGATTCGTCTCACTGACCGTCATGACCGTAACTATTGCTTAGGACCGACTCACGAAGAAATGATTACAACTCTTATTAAAGATGAAGTAAAATCGTATCGTCAGTTGCCTTTGACTTTATATCAAATTCAAAATAAATATCGTGATGAACGCCGTCCTCGTTACGGCTTAATGCGCAGTCGCGAATTCATCATGAAAGATGCGTATTCCTTTGATATTGATGAAGCAGGTCTCGATAAATCTTATTGGGATATGTATCATGCTTATGAAAATGTATTTAGTCGTTGCGGTCTTTACTGTAAACCTGTAGAAGCTGATTCCGGCGCCATCGGCGGCAGCAACAGCCATGAATTCATGGCCTTGGCTGAATCCGGTGAAGCCGATGTAATTTACTGTGATAATTGCGATTATGCAGCCAATATCGAAATCGGTAAACCGGGTGTTATGAAACAGTCCGAAGAACCTTTGTTGGAACTTACGGAAGTAGCAACACCGGATGCCAAAACCATTGAAGCTGTTGCCGAACAATTATCCTTGCCTTTAGATAAAACCATCAAGGCTGTTGTATTATCTGTTGACGGTGTAGTGGTATTGGCGATGGTACGCGGTGACCATGAAGTCAATGAAATTGCGGTGCAACATGCTGTTGACGGCGGTGTTGAACCGGAAATGGCCAGCGATGAAGAACTCGTGGCAGCGGGCTTAACCGGCGGTTTTATCAGTCCGGTTGGTTTAAAACAAACCGAAACTTTCAAAATTGTGGTGGACGAATCCGTAATGGAAATGTTCAACGCTTGCGGCGGGGCCAACAAAAAAGATGCTCACTATATTAACATCAATCCGAAACGTGATTTTAACTTGGAAGATATTATTGTAGCGCCGATTCGTTTGATTACGAAGGATGATGTATGCCCTAATTGCGGTGGTCACTTGGAAATCGCCAAGGGCATTGAAGTTGGTCAAGTCTTTAAATTGGGCACTAAATACAGTGAATCCTTAAACGGTACCTTCCTCGATCAGAATGGTCGTCCTAATCCATATATTATGGGGTGTTACGGTATTGGTGTATCTCGTACGTTAGCAGCCGCTATTGAGCAGTTCCATGATGAAAACGGTATCATTTGGCCACGTGCCATTGCGCCGTTCGAAGTGGTAGTTGTGCCGATTAATGCTAAAGACGAAGCACTTATGGAAGCAAGTACTAAGATTTATGATGAACTTAAAGCGGCCGGTGTCGACGTATTGCTCGACGATCGTAAAGAACGGGCCGGTGTTAAGTTTAAAGATGCTGATTTAATTGGTTATCCTTTACGTATTACGGTAAGTAAAAATACCTTGGAATCAGGTGCTGTAGAATTAAAAACTCGTAAAACCGGTGAAGCTGTGGAAGTAGCTATTGCTGATGTAAAAACAGCTGTAATCGATACGTTAAATACTTTATAATCTATGGCAGTCGATGGGATTCTATCGACTGCCTTTGCTGTCATTAATTCTTGTACATTTGTAGTTTAAGGAGGTAATGATTATGTTAGTAGATTTTCACATGCATAGTACGGCATCTGACGGTGTAATGCGTCCATTGGATTTACGCGCAGCTAATAAAGCGGCCAACATCAAAATGATGTCGTTAACCGACCATGATACGATTGATGGCTTTATGACAATGTTAACTGAGCCTGATTTAGGCATTACCGTTATTCCGGGTTGTGAATTCAGCTCTACTTACAAAGACAAAGACGTTCATATCCTCGGGTATGCCTTTGACTATACAAATAAAGAATTAAATGATTACCTGACATTTTTTAAAGAATCCCGTGAAAATCGTATTTTTAAAATGATTGATTTATTGGCTAAAGACGGTTACGATGTATCGGTTGAAGAATTTAAAGAAACCTTTCCTAATGCCAGTTCCTTGGGTCGTCCGCTGTTGGCACAACTTTTGATTAACAAGGGCTATTTAAAAACCGTTGATGAAGGGTTTGAAACTCTACTGAGAAGAGGAAGCCCTTACTATGTACCTAAATTTAAGGCAGATCCGTTGGATGTAATTAATTTAATTCACGATGCTAACGGCTTAGCTGTGATGGCACATCCTAAATTAATTAAAAACGATGATTATGTGCAAGAACTGCTTCAATTACCATTTGATGGCATCGAAGTGTATCACATTATCCATAAACCGGAAGATGAAGCTCGTTATCGTAAAATGGCTATTCAGCGTAAGCTATTGGTTACGGGCGGCTCCGATTTCCACGGTATTAAAACAAAATTACCGAAATCCATCGGTGACTACTTGATTCAAAGTGAAAGCGTTGCTGATTTTATCCATGTATTACAAGCACATTAACAGTTATTGAGAAATCGGAGACAGCTATGGAAGTTATTGCTTTTGTAGGCCCAAGCGGTACAGGCAAAAGTCATCGTGCCCTTGTGGTTGCTCATGAAAATAATGCAGAATGCATCATTGATGATGGCATTTTGATACATAACAATAAAATTGTGGCCGGGTTTTCCGCCAAAAAAGAAGCCAGTCGTTTAAAAGCGGTGCGTCGCGCTATTTTTCAGGACCCGGAACAAATTCGTTCGGTTAAAGAACAATTGGATATAATTAAACCGGCTCGTATTCTTATTTTGGGTACCTCCGAAAATATGGTAAGCAAGATTTCAACGGCCTTAGGTATCGGTAAGCCGTCCCGTTATATCCATATTGAAGACGTAGCCTCTACCCGTGAGATTGAAAAAGCTCAAAATGCACGGCTGAAAGAAGGTAAGCATATTATTCCGGTACCGACGATGGAACTGAAACCTCATTTTAAGGGATACTTGATTGACCCGATTAAATCTATCTTGCGTCGTACCCGTACGAATAAACCAAATGGCATCGGTGCGGAAGATTTTGAAAAATCAGTTATTCGTCCGGTATTTAGCTATTATGGTCGCTTAACTTTTTCAGATCAAGTCATTGAATCATTGATTAAAAACAGTCTCATTAAAGTGCCGGGCATTGCGGACTGCGAAGATATTAAAATCAAAAAAACAACGAAGGGTACTAATGCTTTGAAGCTTGAAATGGGTGTGTCCATTTATAAAGGACGCCCGGTAAAGAAAATCATGAATGAAATGCACAAAGCTATCAGCAATGAAATTGAATACATTACGGGCATGTCGGTGGAGCGACTGGCTATTATGGTTAACAATATGGTAGACCCAAAGCGCGCGTAATGCGTAAAAAGGTTTACAAGAAGTAAAGAAGTAAAAGAAAGACATCTAAGGAGACGATATGAAGCAGTACTATATATTTACCTATGGTTGCCAGATGAACGAAAGTGATTCGGAACGTTTGGCCCATCAGTTAGAAACAGCCGGTTATACAAATACAGACAATTTTGAAGAAGCGGATTTGATTATTTTAAATACTTGTTGTGTACGTGAAACGGCAGAACATAAGATTTATGGTCGTATCGGTGAACTCAAGCATTTAAAAGAGAAGAATAAGAACTTAATCATCGCTATTACCGGTTGTATGGCTCAGAAAAACCAGGCGGATATGTTTAAACGAGCACCTCATATCGATATCGTATTGGGGACTCATAACTTGCGTCATATCAATGAAATGGTTGAAGAAGTACAACGCACACACAAACATCAGATTAATATTGAAATGGATAATTCCGTGCTTCATGAATTGGAAGCGAAACCAATGGGGACCTTCTCCGCTTGGGTGCCAATCATGAACGGTTGTAACAAGTTCTGTACCTATTGCATTGTGCCGCATGTGCGCGGCCGCGAAATCAGCCGTCCTATCGCAGCGATTGTAGAAGATGTTAAAAAACTCGGTGCCAGCGGTCATAAGGAAATTACCTTGCTCGGCCAAAACGTTAACTCTTATGGTTTGGACTTTAAAGATGGCACCCATTTTGGTGACTTAATCGACGCTCTTGACGGGATTCCGGGGATTGAACGCATTCGTTACATGACGAGTCATCCGCAGGATATGAATAAAGAAATGATTGATGCTCTCGGTCGTTCCACGAACGTAGTTACGCAGCTTCATTTGCCGATTCAATCCGGATCCAATCGCATTTTACAGAAGATGAATCGCCGTTATACGGTAGAACACTATAAAGAGTTAATTGACTATTGTCGTGAAAAGATTGACGGCCTTACGTTGACAACGGATTTAATCGTTGGTTTCCCGGGTGAAACGGAAGAAGATTTCCAGGCCACTTTGCAATTATTAAAAGACATTCGCTATGACATGGCCTATACTTTTATCTTCTCTAAACGCTCCGGCACGCCGGCAGCAACTATGGAAGACCAAGTTCCGGAAGAAGTAAAACGCGTACGTTTACAAGCTTTGATGGACGTGCAAAATGAAATCTCCTTGGAACTTAATAAGGAAATGGAAGGCAAGACCTATGAAATCATCGTGGAAGGCCCTAGCCGCAACGATGAGGATGTTTGGTTTGGCCGTACATCCGGCAATAAGATGATTTTATTCCCTAAGGACGAATCCCTAAAGATTGGTCAAACCGTAAATGCTCGTGTTGACCGTGCGCAAACTTGGATTTTATACGGCACTATCGTATAATTAAATTCTGACATAAATTATCATTAAATTTCGACATGAATTATCATTAAATTAATCAGACCTAAACAGCTTACTATGTAAAGTTTTAGGGTCTGATTAATGACTTACTATACAGTGTTTTTAGAAAAGTGGAGGCGTCTATGAGCAAAAAACAAACGCCCATGATGGATCAGTATTTTTCCATAAAAGATAGATACCAAGAAGAGTTGCTGTTCTTCCGTCTCGGTGACTTTTATGAGCTCTTTTACGACGATGCTCTAACAGCCTCGCGAGAACTCAACATTACTTTGACCGGACGCAATTCCGGCGAAGCGGAGAAAGCACCCATGTGTGGTGTACCGTATCATGCAGCGGAAAGCTATATTGAAAAGTTAATAAAAAAAGGCTATAAGGTAGCGATTTGTGAGCAGGTGGAAGACCCGAAAGAAGCGAAGGGCATCGTTAAGCGCGATGTAATTCGTGTGATTACGCCGGGCACGGTACTTACGGAAAACGGCACGGAAGCGCGTGAAAACAACTTCCTGGCGCTCTTCTATCGCACCGATGAGGCGTTAATTCAGATTTTTTGCGATGTTTCCACCGGTGAAGTGATATGGGATAGAATCAGTCATGGTCAGCGTCAAAGCGCCATTCAGGATGCCTTGTCCATGTACCGACCTTCAGAAATTGTAACGGTCGGCAGCCTGCCTTTGGGCAAAGAATTACAGGATTTTATCGACGTTCAATTAGACAATGTAGCCTTATCGCCGTTTATGCCGAACTTGCCGGTAGCCGATGTGCGTGAGCAGGGCATGATTCACTTCGCCGATGCCGGTTTACTGGAAGAAGATGTGTTGGAAGGTCTCGGCTATTTGTTGACCTATCTTTCCACCGTAATTAAAACCGATATTTCTCATATTAACTATATTCATCCGCTTCATATCGGCGATCGTATGGTGCTTGATACATCGAGCCTGCGTCATTTGGAAGTTACCCATAATCTGCGCGATGGCGGTGTTAAAGGTACACTTTTACAAGTGTTGGATAAAACCTTGACGCCCATGGGGGCTCGCCTTTTGAAACAATGGGTGGAAAGTCCGCTCATGGATATTCATCATATCGAACGACGTCAGCGTGCCATTACGGAATTGATTGCTAAACCGACGGAACAGGGACGTTTACGGGAATTGTTAAAACTGATTTTCGACTTTGAACGTATTTTGGCTCGTGTCGAAACCGGGTCCGTATCGCCGCGTGATTTCACCTCACTGCGTGAATCACTCCGTATTTTACCGGACTTAGTACATATTGCCGGTGCTTTTGAAAGCACGTTACTGCAAGAAGTAGTGAGTCAGATAGACTGTCATGCCGATGTGTATGATTTATTAAATCGTGCTATTGCGGAACAACCGGCCCTTACGTTAAAAGACGGCCGCGTTATTCGCGACGGCTTTAATCAGGAACTGGATGATCTTCGCTCCATGGCGACAAATAGTCAGGAATGGCTCCATCGCTTGGAAGAAGAAGCCCGTTCTAAAACCGGTATCCGCCTAAAAACCGGTTACAATAAAGTATTTGGCTATTATTTCGAAGTATCTCATGCCAATGCGGCCGATGTACCGGATTATTTTATTCGTAAACAAACACTAGCCAATGCGGAACGCTATATCACACCGGAACTTAAAGAGTTTGAAGTCAATATTTTGAGCGCTAAGGACAAGATTATTTCCTTGGAGCAAAAGTTATATCAAGAACTTCGTGAAGCTGTTAAAGAAGCGGTAAAACCAATTCAGGCAACGGCGAGAGCCTTTGCTAATCTTGATGTTTTATCCGGCCTTGCACAAGTGGCTTACGAAGAGAATTACATTTGCCCGACTATGACAATGAACGGTCAAATTACGATTCGCGACGGACGTCATCCGGTTATTGAAAAATATTTAAAACGGGAAGTGTTCGTGCCGAATGATGTTACTTTAAACCACAGCGGTGAAGAATTCTTGCTCATTACAGGCCCTAACATGGCCGGTAAATCTACCTATATGCGTCAGGTGGCGGTGCTCATGATTATGGCGCAAATCGGCTCCTTTATTCCGGCGCGTGAAGCCGTTATTTCACCGGTTGACCGTATTTTTACCCGTGTGGGCGCCAGCGATGATATTTCTACCGGTCAAAGTACATTCATGGTAGAAATGAAAGAAGTGGCGTATATTCTTAATAATGCAACCTCCAACAGCTTGCTCATTCTTGATGAAATCGGCCGCGGCACCAGTACTTTTGACGGTTTAAGCATTGCTCAGGCCGTAGTGGAACATATTTGCAAACATATTCATGGTAAAACCTTGTTTGCCACGCACTATCATGAGCTTATTTGTTTGGAAGAACAGTATGAAAAGCTTAAAAACTATACGGTAGCGGTTAAAGAAAAGGGGAAAGATGTAGTATTCCTCCGCCGTATTGTTCGTGGCGGGGCGGACCGCAGCTACGGTATTCATGTTGCTAAATTGGCCGGTTTGCCAAATTCTGTGCTGAAACGGGCGGAAGTTATATTAGCAGCCTTAGAAGGCTCGGCCCTTGAAGAAGCTGCCACACCACGTGGTAACGCCGGTGCCGTACGAGAAGCGCGCATGAGCACTGCCGGTGGTTCTCAAGAGGCCATGCCGTTAAACGGTACGGGCTCTCCTAATGCTTTGGCAGCCGGTAGTTCCGGCAACGGTAATGGCGCTAATGATACAACCTTTGCCATGCCGACGAATGCCAATTTATTCACTACCTCCGTACTGGATGATTTATTGGCGGTCGATGTAATGAGTTTAACCCCGATTGAAGCACTGAATGTGCTCTATAAATTACAGGAAGAGGCCCGCAAGGGAGGTGGCCGTTAATGGCTCTGATTCATGTTCTCGATGAAGTTACAATCAATAAAATAGCGGCCGGTGAAGTTGTTGAAAGACCGGCTTCGGTTATTAAAGAGTTATTGGAAAACTCCCTCGATGCCGGTGCCACTTCCATTGAAGTAGAAATCGCCAATGGTGGGACTTCTTATATGCGGGTTACCGATAACGGTTCCGGCATGACCGAAGAAGATGCGCGCTTGGCGGTTTTACGTCATGCTACCAGCAAGATTCGTTCCGTGGATGATTTATTTGATATTGCATCTTTAGGTTTTCGCGGTGAAGCTTTGGCCAGTATTGCCTCCGTGTCGCATTTTAGTTTAACCACCCGTAAAGTTGACCAGGAATTGGGCACACGAATTCTTATTGATGGTGGTAAATTCACCGATTGCCTGCCTTTCGGGGCACAACCGGGGACGACTATTGAAGTGCGTGATTTATTTTTTAACACACCGGCACGTCGTAAGTTTTTAAAAACAGAGCGTACGGAAGCAGCCAAGATTCAGGATATTGTCGGCAAATTAGCCCTCAGCAATCCCCATGTGGCGTTTAAACTGATTAATAATGATACGGTAAGTATTGTTGTACCGGGGAACGGTAATCTCATTGATACGGTTTCCGCACTTTACGGCTATAAAGTGAGTGACGATATTTTTCCCATTGCTTATGAATCGGAAGGCATTACGATTCATGGGGTGGTAAGTAAGCCTACCTTATTAAAAAGCAGCCGTATTTGGCAGACCGTGGTGGTTAATAATCGAGTTATCGGCGATAAAGCGATTACCAAAGCCATCGACAATGCCTATTATGCGTTGTTGCCAAAGGGCGGCTATCCGTTGGTATTACTTACGATTACAGTACCGCCGGGCACTGTGGATATTAACGTCCACCCTCGTAAGAGCGAAGTTAAATTTGAAGATGATAAGCCTGTATTTAAGGCCGTATATCATGCGATTTTACAAGCTTTGCAAAATCCGATGCAGCAGGTGACCGGCCGTGATAATTCCGGCATGGATGGCTTAGACGGTTTTGGCGGCGGCGATGACAGTATTACTACCGCCGTTAATTATGAAAAAGCCTTTACCAATCATGATTTGGCAAAAATCAATGATATTGACATCAGTTCTGACGGCGGTTCGGCCATCAATCTTGATTTCGATACGGTTGGTTTTAATGATACCTCAAATCGTAGCGGTAATAATGGTCAAGATGGTCATCAAAAAAACGGTGGACCTAGCTATCCGTTTGCCGAAGTTTCTCAGCAGGCTCGTGAAAAAACAAATGAATTTGTGAATCGTATACGCCGTGAAGGCTTTGAAGCGCCAACGCGGACAACCTATGAACAAAGCTCCTGGATTGAGTCCGGTGACTTTAAGGATGCTGTTGTGCCAAAAAGCTATACGGAAGAAGATAAAGAGAAATTCCGTCAGTTAGCCTCATCCCTACGGGGAAACGGCGGTTACGGTTCCGATGGCACAGGCGGTTACGGCTCCAATGGTGGAACCGGTTACAGTTCTGAGGGCGGAGGTAGTTACGGATCCGATAGCGCAATCGGATCGGGTTCCCAGGAGTCAGGTACAGCGGGAATGGCTTCGGCAGCCGATGCTGAACCGGGCAATAGCGCAAATAACAATCGTTTCAGCGTCAATACAACCGGTTTGTTGCCATTAGGTCAGGTTGCGGCTTGCTATATTTTGGCAAAAAAAGGCGATAATCTGTATATCATTGACCAACATGCGGCGCATGAACGTATTCGTTACGACCAACTCTGTAAGTCGGCGGAGGCGATTCCTATGCAGGAACTTTTGATTCCTCAATATATTGAAGCCAGTGAGGAAGAGTTGATTATTGCGGAAGAACAAAACAACACACTGTTGAATCTAGGCTTTCAAGTTGTGCAGGGGGGACCTACGCAATTAAAAATTGAAGGACTGCCTATCGACTTAGTGGAAAGCAAGGGCGAAGAAATCTTGCGCTATGTCTTTTCACTGTTAAAAGATTAT
>NZ_SVCB01000067.1 GCF_015058545.1 Veillonella sp. | reverse complement strand
GCCGTTTCCATGACGGGCGCTCAAGCCGGTATCTTGAGCAGTGATAATCACGGGAAAGGTCGCATTTTGACAATCGATCCGAAACGTGTATTTAAAGCCCTTGATGAAGGTAACGTAGTGGTTGTTGCCGGCTTCCAGGGGATTACCGATTGTGGTGATATTACGACTCTCGGACGTGGTGGTTCCGATACGACAGCCGTTGCATTAGCGGGGGCAATGCAGGCGGATGTATGTGAAATCTTCACCGATGTGGAAGGGGTGTATTCGACCGACCCTCGAATTGCACCGAATGCGGTTAAATTGGATGAAATTACGTACGGTGAAATGCTTGAAATGGCTCGCTTGGGGGCGGGTGTTATGCAGCCTCGTGCCGTAGAAATGGGTAGCCGTTACGGCGTGCCGATTCATGTACGCTCTACATTCAGTGACAATGAGGGAACCATTATTCGGGAGGACTATACAATGAAAGCAAATGAACATGTAATCCAAGGCGTGGCTGACGATACCAATGTGGCGAAAGTTTCAGTGGTAGGCGTTGAAAATAAACCGGGCATTGCCCATCATATTTTCCAAAGTTTGGCAGATAAAAATGTTGATGTGGATATGATTGTGCAGAGCATTCGTACTGTGGAAGATCAGAAGACGGATATCGTATTCACCATTACATTGGATGATGTCGTATTGGCTCGTGAAGTGTTGGACGGCCTTAAAGCGGAAACGAAGATGGAAGAATATGTCATTAATGAAAAAATGGCCAAAGTATCCATCGTCGGTGCCGGTATGCTTGGTGAACCGGGCGTAGCTGCTCAGATGTTCGGCATTTTGGGCGAAGAAAATATTAATATTGAAATTATCAGTACCTCTGAAATCAGCATTACTTGCTTGATTGCGGAAGATCGCGTAAAAGATGCGATTCGTGCTATTCATGATAATTTAGTTATCGGCAATCGCGGTTAATAGTGTTCAATAGCAATTATTAGCGCGGCTGTCAGGGCTTATTAAACTTATCAATAAACAGACTTTCTTAGGTTATATAGAAGTAACCTAAGAAAGTCTGTTTTATTTTGAAAATCTTACTCATCTTTAGTATAATATAAATTGTGCACAGTTTATTTGAGTGCCCGAGAAGTTAATTATTATCAATTAATTGCTTAATATAAAATAATGATAAAGGAGTTTTTCTATGAAAGAACAAAATATCTATAGCGGTTTTAAAGTAGAGCGCATTGAGACTGTTCAGGAAATCAGCGGCACAGCTTATTTGCTTCGCCATGAGAAGTCCGGCGCCCGTTTATTATACATTGATGCGGACGACACGAATAAAGTGTTCTCCATTTCTTTCCGCACACCACCTAAGGACAGCACCGGGGTGGCCCATATTATGGAGCATTCCGTACTTTGCGGGTCACGTAAATTCCCTTTGAAAGAGCCATTTGTAGAGCTCGTTAAAGGCTCCCTTAATACATTCTTGAATGCTATGACCTATCCGGATAAAACGATGTATCCCGTGGCCAGCAAGAATGACAAGGATTTCCATAATTTAATGGATGTGTACTTGGATGCTGTTTTTTACCCACGCGTAGCGACTGACAAAGAAATCGTCATGCAAGAAGGTTGGCATTATGAATTGGATAATGCGGACGATGAATTGACCTATAAAGGCGTTGTATACAACGAAATGAAAGGTGTATATTCTTCGCCGGATTCCATTTTGGAAACCCACATGATGGCGGATTTATTCCCGGATACGACCTATGGCGTTGATTCCGGCGGTAATCCTGATAATATTCCTGATTTGACCTATGAAGATTTCCAAGGTTTTTACAAAAAAAATTATCATCCGTCCAACAGCTACATCTTCTTGTACGGCAAAATGGACATTGAAGCACAATTAAAGTTCATCAACGATGAATATTTGCAAAACTTTGATGCCATTACGGTTGATTCCGAAATTACCTTGCAAAAACCATTTGCTGAGGGTAAAGTAACAGCCTACCCGTACAGCATTGGTACGGAAGAGAGCGAAAGCGGCAAGACTATGCATGCCCTTACCTATGTAATGCCGGAAATGTCTGTGGTGGACAGCTTAGGGCTTGATATTTTGACCCATGCCTTATTGACTTCGCCGGCAGCACCACTTAAGGAAAAACTCGTTAAAGCCGGTGTAGGCAGCGATATTAGCGGTTATTTCCTAGACAGTGTGCGTCAGCCGATTTGGAATGTAACGGTTAGCGGTTCTGAAATGAAGGAACAGGCGCGCGTTCAGGAATTGGTGGAATCGGAACTTGCGCGACTTGTGAAGGAAGGCCTTGATAAGAGCTTATTGGAAGCATCCCTTAATATTACGGAATTCGCTTTGCGCGAAGCCGATTTTGGGGGTCGTCCGATTGGTTTGGCTTACGGTATTCGCGTTATGGATCAATGGAATTACGACAAAGATCCGATTCAGGCATTGCGTTATGAAGAGGCGTTAACACAGTTGCGTGAAGGACTTACCAATGGTTATTTTGAAGAGTTAATCGAACGCGGCTTGCTTAAGAATCAGCATAAAGCTCTCGTTTCCATTTATCCGGAAAAAGGTTTGCAGGAAAAGAAAGAAGAAGCGGAACGCGCTCAGCTAAAAGAAATTAAAGCTAACATGACCGAAGCTGAAATCGAAGCGATTGTGGCACAGACCAAAGCCCTTAAAGCACGTCAGGCGGCACCGGATTCGGAAGAAGCGTTGGCTACCATTCCATTATTGGAACTCAGCGATTTATCCCCTAAAGTAGAACGAGTGGAACGTATCGATAGCAAACTGGGTGATGCGAACTTGCATTTCGTACCGACTCAGGCTAAAGGGATTAACTATACCAGCTTCTATTTCCATTTAGATTGCCTTGATGAGTCTGAATTGTTCTATGCTAACTTGTTGAGCGATCTTATTTCCCGTGTGAATACTACCGAGCATGATTACAACGAAATTGCCAAGGAAATTAATATGAACCTCGGCGGTTTCAGTGCCAGCATCTCCGATTTCACGAAATATAATCAGCGCGATGCGTTTACGCCATTATTTATCGTACGAGCCAAAGCGTTACACACTAAATTGGATGCTTTGGTACGCATTGTGTCTGAATTGGTTACGAAGACTGACTATACCGATGTAAATCGTTTGACCGAGCTCATTAAAGAAACGAAAGCCATTTGGGATACCGATGCATTCCGTCGCGGTCATACCATTGTAATGAATCGTGTCATTGCTCAGATTTCGGAACTCGGTAAATTCCGTGATGCCGCTAACCTCGGTTATTTTGAACAGTTGGCAGCGTTAGCTGCTGATGAAAAAGCGCTTCAAGAATTGCCACAAAAATTGGCAGCCGTAGCGGCTAAATTGTTCCGCCCTGCTAATGTGGATATCAACTTCGTCGGGGAAGCTCATGAATTTGAAGTTTTCAAAACATTGCTTACCGAAGTATTGCCACAGTGGCCGAATGAAGCTGTTGAAGCTAAGGGTTTGAAACTTACGAAGGAATATGTTAACGAAGGTATTGTTACCTCCGGTAAGGTTCAGTACGTAGCTCAAGGCGGTAACTTCCGTGACCATGGTTTCAAACCAGGCGGTGCCATGAAGGTGTTGGAAGTCATCTTGCGTTATGACTACTTGTGGACGCGTATCCGTGTTCAGGGGGGGGCCTATGGTGCTTTCGTAAACTTCTACAACAATGGTAACTTTGTACTTTGCAGTTATCGCGATCCGAACTTGACGGAAACATTGAAAGTATACAGCGAGCTCAGCGAATATCTTGCGAAATTTGATATTTCCGACCGTGAAATGCGCAAGTATATTATCGGTACCATGAGTGGCCTTGATATTCCGTTGACACCGGCTTTACGCGGACCGCGCGCTATGAGCGAATATTTCGGTGAAGCAACGCCTGAAGATGCGGAACGTTTGCGCGAACAGGTAATTGCGACCCGTCAGAGCGATATTAAAGCTTTGGCTGAAGTGGTAGCTTCGGTTATGAAAGATAGTCATATCAGCGTTATGGGTAACGAACAAATCATTAAAAAAGCAGGCGATATCTTCACTGACATCATTTCGTTGCCTCAATAAGACAAATTAAGACCTATAGTCGGTCTATGAGAATTGACGAATCCTGTGTATAATTAAATGCGAGTTAATAGACACTCCTAGGCAAGGGCCTTGACCTCTGTTTAGGAGTGTTTTTTTATAGCGAGTGGGTTTAGCATGGTTTTTGAAAAAGAGGAGTTGTCATGTTATTAGGACTAGCGGGACGATTTGGGATTGATTATATTTTGCCGCCGGCGAAACGTTTGGGACCGGTGCCGACAACAAAAGAAATTTATAAAGAATATATTGATGTAGCTTGGCCGGCTACGATGCAGGGGTTGTTGTTGCAACTTATGACAGCCATCAATTTGGCTATGGTAGGAGCTCTTGGAGCCGATGCTTTGGCGGCCGTAGGGATTATGAGTCAACCGCTTATGGTGATGCTCGTTTTTGTCCGTTCCGCAGCGATTGCGATTACAGCCATTGTGGCAAGGCGCAAAGGGGAAGAGGATTATGAGACGATGAACTCCGTACTAAAACAAGGGGTATTATTGACCGTATTGTTTTACGTCCCTTTGTTGTGTATTTGTTTTTATCTGTTAAATCCGATTTTAACGTTTGCGGGAGCCCAGCCCTCGTATATTGATGAGGCCGTTGCGTATGGTCAATTCATCATTATCGGTCTCTTCTTTTCAGCCTTAGGTGTTATGCTAGGGGCGGCGCTGATCGGCGTGGGGAATACGAAGGCTATTTTTAAAGCCAATGCCATTGGCAATGTGCTAAATGTAGTTATGAGTTTTACCTTGATTTACGGCCTGGGACCGATTCCGGCGCTTGGCATCAAAGGGGCCGGCATAGCCACTATGACAAGCTATACCTTAATTTTCTTTCTTTTGTTATATGCAATTCATACGAAAGACTCTCATTTGTCGTGGCAACGGGGCAGTTGGAAATTTAATCGAGAAATCTTACAAGGCATCTATTATATCGGCGGCAGCTCGTTGGGTGAGCAGGCGTTTGAGCGTTTCGGGATGTTTGCGTATACCAAAATGGTTGCGTCATTAGGGGTAGTCGCTTTGGCAACACATCATATTTGTATGAATTTGATTGATATTTTTTACTATTTTGCCATGGGCTTAAGTTATTCCGGCGCCTCTTATACGGGGCAGTCTTTGGGTAAAAAAAGGCCTGACTTAGCCGAAGCGTACGGCAAAATCGGTGTTCGTATCGCGCTTATTATTTCGGTAATCGGCTTTGTGCTGTATTTCGGTTTACGCAATGTAGTATTTGATATTTTCACCCAAGATAGGTTGGTTTGGCAGCTGGGGGCGGATATTATGATTCTCATGGCTTTTGCCAGCTTCCCGCAGGCTTTGCAATTAGTGTATTCCGGCGTTCTTAAAGGGGCGGGCGATAATTTCTATGTTATGAAATATTCGCTTTTTGTTATTGCTATTTTCAGACCGATTATTACCTATCTCCTTTGTTTTACTTGGGGATTCGGTCTTTATGGTGCGTGGATAGCCCTTTTAATAGACCAGAGTATGCGCACGGCCTTTTCCGGTTGGCGTTTTAGAAGCGGTGTATGGCAGCATATAAAAATTTAGACATAGGTATAATGCATTTTAAAAAGGGTGGCTTAGCATATAAAAAAATGATGAATTATAAAAAGAACGGCGTATTTACGGCGCTTATACAAGGACAAAGGCTTTGATTTGTGATATAATAACATCAGTATAAACAGCTAATTATGTATACGATAGAGGAGGACATAGATATGAAAAAGAAATTATTGGCAACGGTTATGGCCGTTTCCATTGCTACACTTTCTACCGGTGCATTAGTAAATACGACGCAAGCATTCAGCTTGAATTTAGGCAGCATTTTAAAAGTCGGCGGCGTGGGCATCTTAGTTGATCGCTTCGGCGGCCAGATTAATGACTTTTTAAATAAAATTTTAGCTCAGAATAATTTGAGCACTACTTATACGACTAAGGTTGTACCGATTGTCAGCGTAGGTACGAACGGTTACATCGGGGCGGCTCAGGTAACGGGTTCGGCTTCCGAAGTAGAACGGGTTGAAGCGGTAGCTCAGTTGGAAGCCAGCTTCAATAATGTAGCTCGTATTAAAGGTTTAGTGCCTATCGACAGCAAGAACCCTGTTAATGCATCCCGTATTCAAGGGGTTGGCGTATCCGCTATTATTGACCTCAAAATCTAATCCCTTTGTTTAAGCTTTGAGGCGAATAGCATTCAATAATAGGTTAAGTCTTGTTTATTTGGAGGATGTATGAAAAAACAAATGCTTACGTTGGCGGTAGCGGCGCTTATGACCGGCCAGGTATGGGCGGCTCCGGAAACCGTATTAGAGAAAACCGATGCCTTAGAAAATACAGTGTATGGTTCCACGCAGGTTGGGGCTTTAGTAGATCGTGTGCAGCAGATTAGTCAAACCGTTTATGGTCGTGACTCTTCCGGTACTTTGAATTCACAAGTTGATTCCTTGTACAATTCCATCGATGGCAATACGCGCGGTAAAGTATCGGTAAGTCAAGAATTATCCATGTTGGAATGGCACTATCAGAATAAAGTGGGCACCGGTTCCTTAGTTTCCCGTGTGGAACAGTTGGAACGGAGTGTAACCGGTCGTATCAGCACCGGAGCTTTGGATACACGTATTAATGCTTTAGCCAAAACGATTAACGGGGCTCCTTTGAAATTGACCTCGCAAGTAGGCTCGGCACCAAGCACGGAAGTATTTGCAGTAACCTTGAATACGCCGATTAATACGGCTACCAGCAAACTGGGAGATACGTTCAGCTTTACCGTGTCGGAAGACTTGATGGACGGTAATATTTTATTGGTACCGGCCGGCACTGTTGGGGAAGGTCATATTTCCGAACTTAAAAAAGCATCCTCTTTTGGTCGTAACGGTAAATTAGATTTGATGTTTGATAAAGTTCCGGCCTTGGATGGTACTGAATTTACCGCTATTCAAGGGGAAGAAGCAAAAGCTCGTACCCAGCAGGAATTGAAAGCAGCCGGCGCTTCCGTAGCCGGTGCCGTGTTATTGGGCCCTGTCGGCTTAGTGGGCGGTTTCTTTGTAAAGGGTAAGAATATCGATTTACCCGTAGGGGCCACCATTTATGTACAGCCGCAAGAATTGGTAACTGTACAAGGCATTGTCGTAGGCGGTGACGGCCAGGCTCATAATTCCAGTGATCCAAGTTCGCAAGATTCCTATGATGACTATACCTTAGGTGATGTATCGGAACCGGTAACTTTAGTTCCGGCCGATGCTAATGAAGATGAAGAGGCACCGGTGAAGGTAGTGGAAGAGTCCGACGATTCAACGGCAACGGTGGAAGATGCCGATTCTGAAGATGCCGGCGAAGTGGAAGAAGCAAGTGCTGACACTGAGGACCAAACGAATGTATCGCAGTCACAACCAATAATTGTTGTAAAACGCAACTAATCCAGTGAAGATGAGGTAGGTAAAAGATGGTAATGAAAAAGGCTAAGTATGCATTGGGTGCCGCTTTAGTCGCTATGCCTTTATTAGCCGTGCAGGCGGCCGATAATAGAGGCCTTGTTTATGAAAATGCTCAAGATGTTACAACCGATTCCAATCCGGTAACTATCGCCAATATGGGCGAGTCCGATGGCGGTCTCATTCGTGTAGTCCGTCGCGGTACACCGGCGACAACGGTCAATGACAGTGAGTTACCTGTTAAAGTTGATGCAGACAGCATGTATTACAGCAGTGCTACCGGCAATGTTGTAGCTGTGGGCAAAGTAGATGCTTATCAGGGCAGTCGTGAAATTCATAGTGAAAAGCTGTTAGGTAATACTAAATCCCAAGAGTATACGACGGATGGAGAGTTTCATTACCTGGAAAATAAAGGGGCCACAAAGGACTTACGGGGCCAAGATTTAGTATTTAACAGCGGCACTAATGCCATGACAGCACCGGATGTTATCGGCTATGTAGAGCCATATTATGTAAAAGCTGAAAAAGCAGAATTTGATGGTAATCAGGGTCTTATCACCAAAGGTTGGGTTACTACCAAACACGCTATGGCTTATAAAGGTGTGCCGGATTATCGTATTGAAGGCAGTACCATTGAAGTGTATCCGGGGGATAAAGCCATTATTCATGATGCCAAATTATTTATTAAAAACGGCAAAATCATGAGTACGAAGAAATATGTAGTATCCCTTCGCAATGACCGTCAAGGTCAATTTAGTGTGTTTGACTTGATTCCAAGACCAACTTATTCCAGCGACGATGGTTTCGGCTTGAAGGGCGGTCTTAAATATCCGATTGGTGATGACGGTGAATTGTTCTTCCGTTATCAGTGGATGACCAAGGAAGGCTTTAAGCCAAGTTACGGTTATCGTCATTACCTTCCTTGGGGCGTTGCTACATTCGGCGTAAGTCGTGAATCGGCTACTTTGAATGCTCGTACCGTTTGGGTAGAAAAGAAACCGGAATTCTCCGTATATACTAATGTGTACCATATCGGCGATACGCCGTTTACTGTTCGTGGCGGTGCTACGGCCGGTTATTGGAAAGAAGACTACATTAAGGGCAGTCACTACATGTACTTTGGTGAAGTCAGCCATGATACGATTAAATTGGCCAAGAATGCCAATTTACGTTTCTTTGCCGCTTACCAGCGTGACTACTATGGCTATAACGATCATATTCGCAGCATGCCGTACTGGGGCGGTAATACGAATTGGCGAATAAATTCACGAGTTAATTTATTCGCCGGTTATCGTCAGAATAATATTAATCCGAAAGATAATTCCCCATATCCGTTTGACCGCGAAGATATTCTTCATAACTTTACGGCGGGGGCTTCATTCCGCTTGACTCGTTTGGACACCTTCACGATTACTACAAAACGTGATGTACAGTCCGGTGAGTTGCGTTATGTAGACTATACTTGGCATCGCGATATGCACTCCTTTGAAGGTTGGTTAACATATCAGTCTAAACAGAAAAAATGGTCTTACCTTGTGGTTGCAAAAGATTTCTAGTAATTGAACGGAGTATAGACGATTAGTTGCAAAAGATTTCTGGTAATTTGAACAAAGTATAGACGCTTTAGGTTATGAAGCTGTGCCCTATGGCATAGCTTCATAATTACTCTTAATCATTATTATGACGGAAAAAAGTGAGGTCTTTCAAACATGGGCAAAGTACGCAAAGCTATTATTCCGGCTGCCGGCTTCGGTACACGTTTTTTACCGGCTACCAAAGCACAACCGAAAGAAATGTTACCGATAGTTGATACACCGGCGATTCAATATATTGTGGAAGAAGCGTTGGCCTCCGGTATTGAAGAGATTTTGATTATTACGGGGCGTAATAAACGGGCCATTGAAGATCATTTCGATACCAGTGTTGAATTGGAACAGTTGTTACAGCAGCAGGGCAAGAAGAAACAACTGGCTATGGTACGCTCCCTGGCGGATATTCGGGTTCACTTTATTCGTCAAAAAGCACCGCGCGGTTTGGGCGATGCCATTCTTTGCGCCAAAGCTTTTGTAGGCAATGAACCGTTTGCCGTATTACTGGGTGATGATGTGGTATATAATACTGAAAAACCTTGTTTAAAGCAATTAATAGATTGTCATGAGCGTATGGGCGGCACGATTCTTGGCACTCAGCGCGTACCGGAAGCAAAGGTAAGTTCCTATGGTATCGTAGCGGGTCATGAAATTGAGCCTCATATTTATAAAGTGGATGGCTTGGTTGAAAAACCATCCCGCGATTTGGCACCGTCTAATTTAGCAGTTTTGGGCCGTTATATTTTGACGCCTGAGATTTTTGAGGTGTTGGAAAATACCCCTCTCGGTGCCGGCCGTGAATTGCAGCTTACCGATGGCCTTGCGAGTCTGCAGAGCGATGTGTATGCCTTAGAATACGAAGGGCGCCGCTATGATATCGGTGATCGCCTTGGCTATTTGGAAGCTACCGTGGAATACGGCTTGCGTTCCGAGCATTGTAAAGACTCATTCCGTACATATTTACAGGAATTGATTAAAACATTGTAACAAAAAGCCTTTTTCAAAGTAAGTACTTCACAGCTTTTGAGTACGCTTTGGGAAAGGTTTTATTTGTTAACAACGAGAATGGCGCATAGTTGACGAATAAGCATGAATTTAATATAATTTTAAGTAGATTTGCGAAAGAGGGGGCTCCAAAATGCGTGAGTTATTTAAGGCCATGATTGAAGCTGATAAAGAATTACCCCGTTCAATGGTGATTGCGCAGTTAAAATGGCAACGTTTGGCTGAGCCGGCGGAGCACACTGAAGTTCGTCAGAACGGCGAGTGGTATGAAACGGCGTTGGTAAGAGGCCATGAAGCACTTACGGTGCTGTTAAAAGTTTTAACGCCCGATTCGATTCCGGTGAAGCCGAAACCGGCTAAGACGGATTATCACATACCGACTGATGTTGTTCCTTGGCGAGCATTCAATCGCTCTGAAATTTTAGAATTTGTAACGGATGTAGAAGATCATAACAGCATTCATCAGCAGGAAAATGCCGTTGTGCCGGGCTGTCAGATTTTGGAAGCCATGGCGGCGTATTTAGTTGAAAATGTGGGACCCACTATTACGGCTGTAAAGATTCGATTCCGTAGACCCACCTTTGTAGATGAGACCATTGTTTTACAAAGGGATGGACGGACCATCCAAGGTTTTACCGCCCATCGACCGGTATTTACCTGCAGTTACAAGTAGGTTGAGTTTTCCTTACTTTGTTGAGCAGCTTGATGGTTATTTGAAAGTCGCTTACTGTTTATTTTTTGAGTCGCTTAACTTTAAACTGTAGTTATGCAAATACACTCATATTTTGTGGTTATTATTTTAGTTTGTGAGGTTGTTTATTATGTCAGATACTCGTAAATTGACCAAAATGGCGTTATTGGTAGCGTTGACCTGCGTGTCCGCTTATATTTCGTTCCCGATTCCGTTTTCACCGGCCATGGTAACGGCTACCACTTTGGTATTATGCTTAATCGGATTCTTATTACCGCCAAAGGAAGCCTTTATTACCATTTGTGTGTACTTATTATTGGGCATTATCGGGGTGCCGGTATTTTCCGGCGGTACCAGCGGTCTTGGTAAAATCTTAGGGCCTGCCGGCGGTTACTATATCAGCTATCCGATTGCTTACACTATTCTCAGTATGTTTAAAGGTAAAACACCGTCTTTCTTCGGGTATTTCTGGCGCTCTGTAGTGATTACCATTCCGATTACTTACATCTTTGGTATGGCCGGTGGCATGATTGTTACCAACATCGGACTTGAAGCAGCTATAGCCGGTTATGCATTGCCTTTCATTCCCGGTGATATTATTAAATGCGGCATTGCTGCTTGGTTAGGTATGAAAGCGGTTAAATTGAATATTTAAGAGACAATTACTCGTTGGAGGCATTATGAAAACACAACAAACATTGTCTCCGGTGTACATAATGGGCGGCCTTAGGACGCCCATTGGTTCATATAAGGGGCAATTTAAATCGATAAAACCGGAAATATTGGGGGCTCGTGTATTAGATGCGTTGTATGAACAGTATCCTAAGGTGGCTGAAATCATCTGTGGCAATGCGGTTGGCACCGGTGGTAACATTGGTCGTTTAACGGCCCTAAATTCGCGTTATGGTGAAAAAACACCGGCCTATACGGTGGATATGCAGTGCGCCTCGGCCGGCGCAGCTATTATTCAGGGCTTTCGCGCGATACGAAGCGGCATGGCGGATTGCGTGCTGGCCGGCGGCACGGAAAGCAGTTCCTTACAACCCCTTAGAACCTATGCAGCGGGGGATGACAGAACCGGTGAATATATGGTGGCTCAGTTTTCACCACAG
>NZ_SVCB01000066.1 GCF_015058545.1 Veillonella sp. | reverse complement strand
CCGGCCTTAAAGGATGTGAAGGCAGTAAAAAATCATCAAATATATGTTATTGATGCTCGCTGGATAATGAGTTATTCACAGTTTATCGTTAATGGTATTGAAGAGTTGGCGCGTGTCACATATGGTTACTCTATGAAATAAAAAGTGTGTGTTTAATGGGTTTGTTTTATTACTATTTTAATAGTAAGTGTTTTATAGGTGTTGAGTTGGAGGGTTTATTATGGGTCGAGTTATGTTTAAAAACAAAAAAATGTTAGCTATGTATGTGACCTTGGCACTTGTTGGAGGTACGGCATTCGCCGGCCAATCGGTTTCGGCCGCTGAAACTAATGAAGTGTATGCATTACCTGATGTAGTAGTAACTGCAACGCGTACGGAACAGCAGGTTACTAAGGTGCCTGCCAGTGTAACCGTTGTAAAAGGCGAAGATTTGGAAGAACGTCATGAATCTAATTTAGGGGAAGCGTTGCGTAACGTGCCGGGCGTAGAATTTAATACCTATGGTGGTGGCGCCGGCTACACTAACTCGAATTCATTCAGAATTAATGGCAGTAATAACGTTTTATATATGGTAGATGGAATTAATATGAATGCAGCCGGTGTTAATGTACCGTTTACTATTTTAAAAAATATGGATGGCATTGATCGTGTAGAAGTGGTCAAAGGGGCTGCGTCGACTTTATATGGTTCCGGTGCTATCGGCGGGGTTGTCAATGTTATTACTCGTGTGCCGGAAGAAGGTATGAAAACGACCACTCGTATTACCGGCGGTAGTTATGATAGAGAGCAATATAAATTTATCAACGAGGGTAAAGAAGGCAATGTATACTGGCGTGCATCGTATCAGAAAGATATAGTGGGTAGCTATAAAGACGCCCATGGCGTGAAAGTCCCGCAACATTTAAACGGACGTACTGCATCTTTTATGGTTGGCAGCGATATTGACGCTAATAATAATGTAATGATTTCCTATGATTCCTATCGAGCCGATGTAAAATATGCCGATTCTGCTAAAAAATTAAATCATATTCGCTATGATAATGAAGGTAATGATTCGTTCCGTGGTATTTGGAAAAATACAATCAATGACCGCTTAAGTCATCAGCTATATGTATTAAATAATCACTATGACGGTACTTATGACGGCTATACGACGGATATTAAAACAATAGCCATCGGCGATCAGGTAACATATTTGGTCGGTGAACATACTTTGATTGGTGGTTTTGATTGGCGTCAGGATAAAGTAAATACTATCGGTGACAGCTGGGAAAAAATTACCGGTAAAAAGTTAACGAATACATCGTATTATGTTCAAGATGCTTGGAATTTTGCTCCAAAATGGACATTAACACCTGGCATTCGTGTGGATCATCATTCGGAATTCGGGTCCCATACATCACCTCACATTTCCTTGGGTTATGATGTAAATGAAAAGACTAATGTATATGTGTCGTATAATGAATATTTCTTGGCTCCGACCCCATATCAGTTATTCAGTGATAACTATGGGAACAGAAACTTAAAACCGGAAACCGGTCATGAAGTAGATTTTGGTGTTCATCATCAATTTAGTAATTCCTTAATAGGCAATTTAAACTTCTTTACCCGCCATTCCACTGATAAAATTGATTTCAATCGATCTACCAGTAAGTATGCTAATTTTTCAAATGAAAAAGCACGTGGTTTCAGCTTCGATTTGCGTAAGCAAATTACCGGTAACTTGTCAGCCGGAGCGGCTTATACATATACCCATATTGACGCTACATCCGGACGCTCCGCCAATGCAAACGGCTATGTACCGAAACATGCTATCAATTTAAGTTTAGACTATAACGATGCTAAATGGGATGCTCATTTGGATGTACGTGCCGTAATTAACCGTCCGGGCATTGCTACGACTGCCGATAAAGGTGATTTCTTCCCTAAGAGCACCTATTGGATTACGAATGTAAGTGCTAATTATCGTATTACTGATGATATTACCGTTTTTGGTCGTGTTAATAATATCTTTGATGTGTACTATGCGGAAATGTCGAATGTTGCCGGTTGGGGCGGTAGTGCCGGAGATTGGTGGGCAATGCCTGGCCGTAACTATCAATTAGGTATGGAATTCACTTTCTAATATAAATATCGAATGCAGTATAGTATTAGTTCTTTTACTATAGTTTAAAGATTACCCCCATTATGCAAGTAATGGGGGCTATATCTATATGTTATTTTTCACCAAAAGGAATCTATTTTATGGAACTGTGGAAATTGCCAACCGGCGACTCGGTATCACGTTATGAACGATCAATCGTAGTTAATTTTACCGGACCGCGCAAGGTATTGAGTACCTCTCTATTTAATGGTGGTTATCATGAGGATTATACTTATGTGTTCAATCATGACTCCAAGCCCAGCCCCGGGGAGACGATGTGCACGTCACTGGAAGATTATTTGCAGCATTTGCATGATGTAACGTTGCGTCTAGGTTTTGAACCCACCAAAGGAACCGGCATTGGTACGGCGGCCTACATGGAGAATGTAGCGATTATTGAGAAGTCTTATAAGGAACTTACGGTGACGGCTATTGTTACCGGTGGTATTGATGTTAATGGCGGACGTGTAGGCGATGAAGCTTCGTATCATAATCCTTTGGTAAAAACGGAGGCCACAACTGAGGCGGATATTCGTTTTAAAACGGGGCGAAAAAAGGCATCTCCGGAAAATCCGGCTAAGCCGCTTGGCACGATTAACATTATCCTTTATATCGACGGCGATTTGGCAGAACCTTTATTGGCAAGAGCCTTAGTGACTTGTACGGAAGCAAAAACGGCAGCCTTGCAAGAACTTCAAGCGGGCAGCCATTATTCGATGGGCATCGCTACCGGTTCCGGTACGGATCAAACGATTGTGGTCGCTAACAGTGAGTCACCTTATTATTATGACGGAGCCGGAAAGCATTCAAAGCTGGGCGAACTAATTGGTAAAGCAGTTAAAAAAGCGGTAAAATTAGCATTATACAAGCAGACTCATTTGGGGCCGAAACAGCAACATAATCTATTTAAGCGTTTGCAGCGCTTCGGGCTTTCCCTGAACTATCTGTTTGAAAGCTATATGAGTGAGTATGAAGCTGACGGCCATGAGAAGTTTGAAGTGCTTAATGCATTTGAGAAATATGCGCGCAGTAATGAAACAGTTGTTATGAGTGCCTTGTGGTCGCATTTGGTGGATGAATGGCTTTGGGGGCTTTTGACGGATGAAGAATTAAATCTTGGCTTAGTGCAGTTGGGGCTGGTACCGGTTGAAGCGTCCGGCTCTTATCCGTCTAATAGCCTTGAGTATTTTGAACCGGCCGGCATTTCCGATGTGCATCAATTTGAAGTTGATGCGGTAATTCGTAATTTAGAGAATCACATTATTAACGAAGTGCGCATTAGGCTGGGGGATGCTACGAAAGAGTAGCAATTCCAAATGCGTATCATAATATATAACGTATCAAATAAGTGCTGAGATGCTACGAAATAGCCTTATACAATAACGGAAAGGCAGTGATGCTATGAAAAAGATTGCTATATATGGTAAAGGCGGTATCGGTAAATCGACAACGACGGCCAATATTTCGGCTGCCTTGGCTCAGCAGGGGCAAAAAGTTTGTCAAATCGGCTGCGACCCTAAAAACGACTCCACCCGCTTGTTACTTCATAAGATTTGTCACCAAACCGTGCTGGATGAGGTTTGTCTAAAAGATGATGACGTTACGGCTGAAGATGTGGTTCATACCGGTTTTGCCGGAGTTACTTGTATTGAAGCGGGCGGGCCGGAGCCGGGGGTGGGCTGTGCCGGACGCGGTATTATTGTTGCTTTAGAAAAGCTTAAAGAGCTAAATATTATGGATGATACGGATATTGTGATTTATGATGTGCTGGGCGATGTGGTTTGCGGCGGTTTTGCTGTACCGATTCGTGAAGGCTATGCGGATGAAATTTATATAGTTACATCCGGTGAGACGATGGCGCTCTACGCAGCTAATAATATTTGTAAAGGGATTGCTCGTTTTGCCAGCCGTGGCTCGGTTCGATTGGGCGGACTCATTCTGAATAGTCGCTTGGTCCCTAATGAAGAAGCTATTGTGCAAGCTTTTGCAGAGCATTTAGGCACGAAAGTAGTTGCTGTGATTCCGCGAGATAATATTGTGCAGAATGCGGAAATTAATCGTCAGACTGTTATCGAGTGTGCACCGGACAGCAATCAGGCCGGCGTGTATCGCGAGTTGGCGACCTATATTAAAAACAATAAAGTCACCGATTTGCCAAAACCGTTAACGTTTGAAGAATTGGAAGAGTTGGTGTATAGCTATGGCCGTGAATAAGCGACGTTTTATAAAAGACAAAGTCAGTTACAGTTGCAGCATGCCCGGCGTGTGGAAAGCGGTAGCTCATTCAGAGGGCTGTGTGGTGGTTTATCACGCACCAAAAGCGTGTGCCCATATTACGGAAGAAATGGAACGTAATCAGTATTTTCGCATGTTGGCGCGCCGTGAATTTACGAACCCGCCTTATACAGCACCGCTTATAACATCAAATATTGCCAAGAAGGAATCTATTTTTGGTGGGACTTCACTGTTAAAAAAATGCTTGGACTATGTGGTAGCCACGTATTCGCCACGTTACATTATGGTTACCGATTCCTGTGTAGCCGGTGTTATCGGTGATGATTCGGCGGCCATTTGCCAAGAGGCGGAAACCGAGCATGGAATTCCTGTACTTTATGTGGATTGTCATGGCTTTTTAGACGGCGAATATTATGGCGGTTTTATCAATGCAGCTAAGCTATTAATCGATCGTTTTATGGTAAAAAAAGAAGTCCCTAAGGTTAATTCGTCGGCCAATGCACCTTATAAAGTGACTCTTATCGGTGAAAAAGACGGTCCGGGTTCATTGGCCATTCAACAGTTTTGTACTTTAATTGAAGACTTTGGGCTGGAAATTTATAAAAGTTTCCCCGGCTATTGTTCTATTGAAGATATGCAAAAAATCGGCGAATCCGATTTAACCGTTATTTTAGGTGGCACTCAAAAGGCCTATGCTTATTTACGTGAAATTGCCGATTATATGACTGAAAAGCTGGGTGTGCCTCATTTTGCTTCCGATTATCCTATCGGCTGGGAGGGGACTAAACGTTGGCTCGATGATTTCAGTGTATTTTTGCAAAACTTTAAAGATCAATCAGATTTTAAAGGGGAACCCCCTCATCCAAATATAGACATTGAAGCTGTAAAGGCCAATGTATGGCGTCGTTTTGAAGAAGGTTTGGCGCCTTTTAAAAAGACGCTGCAAGAGGCTTCTATCGTACTTGCTTTAGGCTATATAAACCCCAACTATGATTTGAGTTGGGTGTTGGAATGGCTTCATTTAGGTCAACTCGCGTTAAATCGAGTTGTTATTTTGGACAATGTTCCGGAGGCACAGCAAGCTGCGTATCGCACGATGATACAGCGCTTTTATCCGGAAACGCCGGTTGTTTTGGAAACAGTAGAAACGGTATTGCCGAAGGAAGCGTTAATCATAACAACACAGGAATTGGCCGAGCCTTTCTTGCGACAATTAATATTGCCTTGTTTGCCGCCTATCGGTATGGCCGGCTTGGTACAGATGTATCGGAAACTGTTTATGTTGGCCAGACGACGCGGCGAAAGGGGGATTGTTCTTTATGGCTGGTAATTCGTGGTTCAATCATAATGAATGCTTACAAAGTTGTGCTCTTTCCGGTGCGGCTGCCATGGCGGCGGGGATTACCGATGCGTACATTGTGGCGAATGGTCCGACATGGTGTTATTATTACGCCATGAAGGTGACGGATCGTCCGGGACTTAATTTAGGACAACGATTTTTGTGCACGTATCCTTCCAATGGAGCCATTGTCTTTGGTACAGAAAAGGAAGTGCTTCAGATGTTAGCTGATTTAGCTAAACTGCCAAAAGCGCCGGGACTCGTTCTTGTGGAAAACAGTTGTGCCTTTAGTTTAATCGGTGATGATTTGCCGAGTATTGTCAGCGAATCCGATTTGACCTGTCCTATCCTTACCATGGACTCCGGTGGCACTTTGGGGGACTTTTGGGCGGGTTATCGTAAATCATTGCTGGATTTGTTGAAACTTGTGGATTTGCAAAATAATCAAACTATTGCCAAGGATAAAGAAAATAGTCACGGAAACAGCACCGGTGAGAATAAAGCGAGCTTTTCAGTAAATTTTATAGGTTGCTCCGTTACGTATTACAATGAATTAGATGATTTGGCAGAACTGGAACGTCTGTTAAAATTAGTTGGTATAGAGGTTAATCTGGTATTGGCCGTTGACCATAGTATGGAAGATTTAAAACGCTTATCTAAGGCTG
>NZ_SVCB01000065.1 GCF_015058545.1 Veillonella sp. | reverse complement strand
CTGTTTTTGATACACCTGCTTGTAATTGCTTTTCAATAAAAAAGCGTTCTTCGTAAGATAAGTGTTTGTTTGTACGTAATGATGTGTTATGATTAATAGAGTCCATAGTGATATCGATACCTCGTGTAAAAGATTTGGTTTAGCGACATTAATCATAACACAAATCGGTATTCACTATGGATTTTTTATATGTTCAATTTCAGTTTACAATTAACCATCAAAAAAGCAGTTATAAAGTAAAAACTTTATAACTGCTTTAGCATATACCTATTAAATTTTATCTATAAAAATATTAGAGCTCTTTAACAAATTCTCGGCACTTGGTCCTCGCCCAACTGATCAAGCAACCTCACGCCGCCCAGCGCTGTTTTAAGGCCTACTTTACCGGCATTGGTACCCAGTACCTCACCGATGCAAGCGGCTTCACGGCCATATTCGTTAGCATGCAAGATTTCAAGCACTGTATCGGCCACATCGGCTTCAACAACGAATACAGCTTTACCTTCATTAGCCAAATAAAGCGGATCGTACCCTAAAATACTGCACACGGACTGCACTTCATCATGAATCGGTAAGGCATGTTCATCCACACGGATACCCACGTTAGCTTGACCGGCAATTTCATAGAGTGTCGTAGCCAAACCGCCGCGAGTCGGGTCGCGCATAACGGCCACTTTATTGCCCACTGCCTCAAGTACAGCCATAACCATATGATTGAGCGGCGCACAGTCGGTTTTAATCGTCGGTGGCAGTGCCAATTCATAACGACTGCCCATAACGGCAATGGCGTGGTCACCGAACGAGCCGGATACAATAATCTTCATGCCCGGCTGCACACGCGTCGGATCGATATTAATGCCGTCCGGAATTATCCCCACACCGGCTGTGTTGATATATAGCCCGTCCACGGCACCTTTTTCAACGACCTTCATATCACCGGTCACAATGGAAACACCTGCTTTTTTAGCCATATCGGCCATAGTCGCCAAAACGGTATCCAATGTTTTAAGAGGCAACCCTTCTTCCAAGATAAGGCCGCAACTCAGATATAAAGGCTTAGCCCCGTTCATGGCCAAATCGTTAACCGTACCGCACACGGCCAATTTACCGATGTTGCCACCGGGGAAAAACTGCGGTGTTACCACATAGGAATCGGTGGTAAATGCCATGCGTCCGGCGGGCACCTCGAATTGAGCACCGTCATGTAATTTTGCCAATGCTTCGTTTTTAAAATGAGGCATAATATATTTTTCCATCAGTTCATGGCTGAATCGGCCGCCATTACCATGAACCAAACGTATTGTTTCATCCATAAATTACTCCTTCGCTGAGGAATTTTTTATTCTTCCCAAGTCATACCGCCGCTGGCACGACCGTATTTATACCAAGCCGCACAGCTGCCTTCTACGGACACCATGCACGCGCCCACCGGATGATCGGCCGTACATAATTTACCGAATAAACCGCATTCATCGGGACGAATTAAGCCTTGCAACACGCGGCCGCATTGACAGCCTTTCGGTACACCGCCGCTTTCAATCGGCCCCAGTAGAATCATGCGTTCCGCATCAAAAGCAGCATATTCACCTTTTAAGCGCAAACCGGACTTCGGAATCACACCGATACCGCGCCAGGTATCATCAATCACTTCATAAAGTTCATCCATCAGCTTCACAGCCACCGGATTCCCTTTTTTAGCGACTACCGACTTATATTGATTGCCCACATAGTACTGGCCGCTCTTGCGCTGCGCCAATAAATCGCGTACAGCCGCTAAGATTTCAAGGCCGTCAAAACCGGCAATACAGGACGGCATATGGCATTCCGTCGGAATAAAACTGTACGGTTCTTCGCCGATAATAACACTTACATGGCCCGGTAAAATAAAGCCGTCAAGATGCCCTTCTTTTTGATTAGCCAACGCCCGAAGAGCGGGCGGTACCAATTTATGAGATACCAAGAAGAACACGTTCTTAAGACCGGACATAGCTACCGCCTTAACAGCCGCCGCAATAACGGCAATGGTCGTTTCAAAACCGATAGCTAAAAATACGATTTTTTTATCCGGATTGGCTTTACCTAGTTCAATAATTTCCAAAGGACTGTAGATAATGTGGATATGGGCACCGGCACTCTTCGCTTCCCACAGATTACTGTGCGTGCCCGGAACTTTGAGCATATCCCCAAAAGTGGCCACAATCACATCATCCATGGCCGCATAGGCCAACGCTTTATCCATATATACCTGGTCGGTTACACATACGGGACAGCCCGGCCCGCTGACGAGCTCGATACCGTCCGGCAACAATTGGCGAATCCCTTCGCGGAAAATCGCCACTGTATGAGTACCGCACACTTCCATGAACCGAACTTGTTCGCCCGGCGTATGAAGCGCTTTTATTTCTTCCAACAGTTCATTAGCGACCTGCGTTTTTTCCTGCAAAGTAATTTTCTTCAAGTTCTTCCAACTCCTTAAAGGCTTCCATTGTTGCATTAGCCTCTTCTTCATCTACGATTTGGACGGCGCAACCGGCATGAACCAGTACGTAATCGCCAACCTTGGCTTCCGGTACCAACATGAGATTGACATCCCTGGTTACCCCCGTAAGCTCAATCGTGCCGATAAATTCATTTACTTTTATTAATTGAGCAGGTACTGCTAAACACATAGTATTTCCTCCTAACTTTCAAACGGAGTTTTAATAACTTCTTTGATCAAAACTGCTTGCTGCCGACAAAATATATGGCTCCATATATTTACGGTTTTATTTATGGTTTTATTAACGGTTTTATTCACGGTTTTCAGAACAAGCTTACAAGTCAGCCAACTTCCGGTGACCCAGCCATAATTGTCCCAAAGCCAAACCGCCGTCATTAGGCGGCACTTGACGCGGCAACAGCATAACTTGATCGTGATTTATACTCATCATTTCTTCGATAAGGCGTCTATTTTGAAAAACGCCACCGCAAAGAATAACTTGCTTAATGTTATATTGGGTGCACAAATGCTCCATCGTTTCCGTAATGCCATAGGCTAAGGTGCGATGGAATGACGCCGCCAAGACACGTTTAGAAATACCATCGCCCAAATGGCCGATAATATCCTGAACCAACGGTTTAAAATCAAGGATTTTGCCGTCAAAAATAAATTCCTTAATTTTGCCCCGCTCACCATAGGCTAATTGTTCAAGGCTCATGGCAATCTGACCGTCAAAGGTATGCTCGTTACCAAGGCCCAACAAGCAACCCACGGCATCGAATAAACGGCCCGCACTGCTGGCGTCAACCATAAGCATATTGTTTTTCATCATAAAATCCAACAATTCCCAATTATCCGGCAGTTGATTGAACCACGGTTCAAGCCAAGCCGGTGTATCATCGCCGAATTTATCGCGTACATACCAAAGCGCCTGACGCCACGGTTCTTTGACGGCCGCTTCACCGCCCGGTAACGGGGCCGTATGAATATGAGCCAAACGCTGCATGGAATGGCCTTGACAGAGTAAAAACTCACCGCCCCATATAGTGCCGTCTAAGCCATAGCCGGTGCCATCGAAACAGATACCCAACACGGGCTCCGAATCCAGCCCGTATTCAGCCATAACCGCCGCTACATGAGCATGGTGATGTTGCACCTGAATAAACAGAATATTGTGCTCTTCACTATAAGTTTTGCCATATTGGGAAGAGAAATACTGCGGATGATAATCGGCCACTACCGCTTCCGGCGTAAGGCCGAATAAATCTTTATACCGATCGATAGTCCAAACCAGACTGTCGTTCATGGCCATGTTCGCCAAATCACCGATATGAGGACCCATAAGGACTGCCTCGTTACGATTCATGGCAAACGCATTCTTTAGGTCGCCACCCATGGCAAGTACCGTCTTTTTACCTTCATTCGGTAACCGAACTTTAAAAGACGTAGGCACATAGCCACGACTGCGACGGATTAGCAAGGTTTCACCCTTAACAACTTCCACCACCGAGTCATCAACGGATGCCACGATGCGACGATTATGTACGAGAAAATAATCCGCCACATGTTTCAACTTAAGAACGGCTTCCTCATCCTTAAAAATCACCGGTTCGCCGCTGCGATTACCGCTGGTCATGACCCATACGGCGCCGGCCGGCAGCCAAACTTCATGGACCGGCGCATAAGGAAGCATAATTCCCACATAGTGATTATTAGGCGCTACCGCCTGCCACGCCACTTTAGCATCGCTCCGTTGCGGTACTAATACTATAGGCCGCGCCGGCGATTGTAAGAGTGCTTCTTCTTCCGGCGTAATATGGGCAATTTCTTTAGCCGTTGCCAAGGAATCCACCATAACCGCTAAGGGTTTATGCGGCCGTTGTTTGCGCTCTCTAAGAGTCATAACGGCCTTCTCATTCGTGGCGTCACACACCAAGTGATAACCACCTACCCCTTTGAAGGCAATAATATGACCGGTCATGACGTAGTCACGGCCCAAAGTGAGCGGATCCAAATCCGGAGAAGTTGCTTCTAATTCACCGTTATTCACTTCATACAATGTATATTGCGGGCCACATACGGGGCATGCATTCGGTTCTGCATGATAACGGCGATTGTCTTCCGACTCATATTCGTTCTTACAAGCCGGACAAAGAGGAAACTCCTTCATTGATGTAAACTTACGGTCATACGGCACTGTCTCTACAATGGTGTAACGAGGTCCGCAATGGGTACAGTTAATAAAGCCGTAATGAAAACGGCGATTCATCGGATCGTGCAGTTCCCTTCGGCACGCCTCACACGGAGCTGTATCGGCGCCGATAAACGTAGCCGGTTGTTTCCCCGCAGGCGAAGGCGCAATGACAAATAGGCTGTCCTCTTTTAAAGGAATCTCATATGCCTTAACCGTATCAATGCGTGCTATAGGTCCCTTACGCTCTTTTACGGCGTCAACAAATTTTGCCAACGCCTTTTCCGTACCCTGCACTTCTACATAAACACCGGCATCGTCATTATAAACAAAACCCGTTAATCCCAGTTCTCGTGCTACAACCGCAATCAGGGGCCGAAAACCGACCCCCTGTACTATCCCTGTAAATCGTATACCTTGTCGCTTCATAAATAGTTCCTTTACTATATACTATTTGCTTACTTGTTATACGGTATTTAGTTTTACATCCAATTGTGCTGTTTGCGTTCCTGGAAGGCCGAATCCTCCTTCGGCTCAATCCCTTGTTCACGCAATTCATCAAGCTCAGCCTGGATCATAATGGCGCATTCAATGCGTTTTTTCTGTAATTCACAACCTAAAGCATATGGTTCATGAATAGTCCCTGTAAAGGTTTCATTATTGGCATGGCAACCGCCGGAGCAGAAGAATTTAGCCCAGCAAGCGGCACATGTCGGCTTCGTAAATACATGAGTATTGCGGAATTCACGAGGAATATCAAAGTTCTTAAGACCTTCGTACACATTCCCCAATACATAGCCGTCACGACCGACAAACTGATGGCATGGGTAAATATCACCGTTCGGTACGATGGCCATGTATTCATGACCGGCACCGCAACCGCGCAAGCGTTTAGCCATACATGGGCCGCGATATAAGTCCATGCGGAAGTGGAAGAAGTTGAACTTCTCACCCCAACCTGCTTTTTGACGTTCCAAATACAAATCAGCAAGCTTTTCGTATTCTTTCATCAAAGTCGGTAAATCTTCTTCACGAAGTACATAGTCTCCTTCTTTACCAACTACCGGTTCCATGGATAAATGTTCAAAACCGAGGTCGGACATAGCAATTACGTCCTTGGTAAAATCAAGGTTATTATGTGTATAGGTACCGCGTGCATAGTATTCAAGACCATGACGCTGTTTAACCGCGTTAATCAAGTTTTTGGCAACAGTTTTATACGTATCCGTACCGCCGGCACTCGGACGCATGTGATTATGCACTTCTTCACGACCGTCGATGGATAAGACCATGCTCAATTTATGTTCGTTGAGGTAATCGATTTTCTCCTGAGTCAACAACACACCGTTAGTGGTCATGGTCATTTTGAAAATCTTATTGTGCTCAGCGCCTACTTTTTCAGCATATTCGATGGTCTGCTTAACGACTTCCCAGTTCATCAATGGTTCACCGCCAAAGAAATCTATTTCCAAATGTTGACGAGGACCACTCATAGAGATTAAGAAATCAACGGCACGTTTGGCCACATCAAAACTCATGAGTTCACGTTTTACCCCGCCGTAATCGCCCTGGCTGGCAAAGCAGTAACGGCAAGCCAAGTTGCAGTCGTGAGCAATGTTAAGGCATAATGCTTTAACAATCGGTTTTTCAGCAGCCACCAATTTGAAATCTTCAGACATTGGTGCATAAAGCATTTCATCTTTAATCAAAGCATCCAATTCGTCTAATAATTCATTGATTTCTTCCGGTGATTCAACCCCGTCAAAAGCCTGATGAACCGCATCACGATTCGTGCCGTCATAAATGTCGAGCACTTTATCGGTAAATTCGTCAATCACGTGAATAATACCGCTATTTACATCAAGACAGAAATACTTATCCTTCATCTTGAATTTGTGAATCATTGGTTTTAATTCTAACATGGTACCTCCATATATTTAATAGTTACTACTACTTTTATATTATACATCATTTATCTACTTTTAGCTTAAAAAAAAGGTTCTACCATATATGAAATAATGACATACAAGACCTTTCAAAAATTCTGATTTATTATTTTTGCATACCTTGGGTTATTTTAAATATGCCTTGGGTTGTTTTAAATATAGCTTGAATTACTTTAAATTATAAAAATAAAATAAGACCCAATCACTATCACATAATGATTGGATCTTATTGGGTCATTGACGTATCAAAACAGATAAGAAATCTTATTTCTGTTTGCAAACCTGGTTGCCTACAGTGCAGCTTGTTTTGCAAGCGGACTGGCAAGAAGTCTGGCATTCGCCGCAGCCACCGGTTTTAGCAGTTTTCTGTAAAGATTCAGTGTTGATTGTACGAATTCGTTTTGCCATGGTGTTCAACCTCCTCAAAATACTACTATACGTTACACTTATTTTAACATAGTAACGCGGTAATCGGCAATACTTCAGTCAATGCGAAATATCAATACCCCATATGTGGTTGAGAAATACGTTGATAACTCTCTTTTCTTTTCAGCCGCAAGAAGTACTATAAACCACCTAAAACAACCTTTGATATTTTTATAAAATGAATATTATTAAGCACCTAACGCTGTTTTCAGTACCTTCAAATTATCTTCCATTATGGATAAGTACGTAGCCCCTGCTTTCATTTGTTCTTCCGTAAGGCCTTCTACCGGATTTAACATATACACCTTAGCGCCCGTTTCTTTGGCAATAGCCTCGGCGAGTTTTGGATTAACCAATTCCTCACTGAAGATGGCCTTTACTTTATGAGCTTTGACAAAACTGATAATCGACGCTATCCGTTCCGGTGTCGGTTCCGCATCCGGCGCTACCCCCATGATTCCCAATTGGGTAAAACCATAGCGATTGGCCAAATAGCCGAAGGCCTCATGAGTTACGACCAGCTCTTTATTTGGAATCGTTGCTGCAAATGCCCGGTACTGTGCATCTAAAGCTGTCAATTTTTCTTTATACGCTTTGCCATTGGCTTCATAATAGTCTTTGTTGGTCGGATCGGCTTCACTAAAGGCCGCCACTACGGCGTCCACTTCTTTAGCTACATTCATCGGATTGAGCCAAATATGAGGGTCCACCGTACCATGATGATGGTCATGACCGTCATCGTCATGATGTGCTGCATCGGTATGATGATCGTGATCATGGGCAACTTCCGTTTCATTATCAAGCTCTACGGTTTTAATCGGCATGAGCTCAACCGACTTTGCCAACTCCACCGGTTTAGCCTCTTTTAAAATATCCGGAGCCAATAATTTTTCACTTGGTTCCAAACCGGCGCCGTTATAAATAAATACTTTCGCCTGTCCCACTGCCTTCAAATCTTTTACGGTTGGTTCCCAATCATGAGGTTCTGTGCCCGGCGGCACCAATAAAGTTACATTCACCTTGTCGCCACCGACTTGCTTTGCTATATCATAGGCAGGATAAACCGTCGCCACTACAGGTAAGCCCCCTTTGCCGGCATCACCGGTGCTATCACCCAGACCACAGCCTCCCAGTATGGCGGCGCCCGCTACCAAAACGGTAGTCAACACAGCTGTAAGACGCCATTTGCGCCAATTCATTTGAATATTCATTTCATCGCCTCTCTTTCATCAATATCTATTCATATATCAATATATACATTCAAAAAGCCCCGACATGACGTCGAGGCTAATGGTTTAACATATTATTTATCTGTTTTAAGTTTAGCCCTGAGCGCCATGACTACCGGCGTACCTACTACCACAGCCGCCAATGCTTCAAGCGGTCCGTGGAATACGGCTACACCAATTACAATATTTGCCACATGGTCTACAGGAAACCCTTTAGCTGCTGCATATGGTTCTGCATAGATAAGGTAAATCAAGCCCATTACCATTACGGTATGCACGATAGTGCCTACGAATAAAGCAAGCATAACACGCCATACCGGTCTTTGAATCGGCAAATAACGATATACATAGTAAGCAATAGGTCCGATTAACATACGTGGTAATATGGAAATAATCGGGTTTAAAAATACAAAAGACATAATGTTTGGTTGTACCATGTTTTGAACCAAACTGTAAGACCCGAAAATGAAACCGATAACCATACCGATTTTAGGACCTTCTAAAAGTGCGCCGATTAAAGTCGGAATATGCAAAATAGTCGCATAAATCGGTGGAATCGGAATAAATCCTAACCCGCTGACCCCCAGTACTACGGTTAATGCGGACAACAAACCGATAACAGTTAATTGTCGCAAGCTGAATCGCTGACGCGGATACGGACTTTTCGTATCCATATTATCTTTTTCCATGTAAAAAATCCTCCGTTCTCATTCCTATTCGGATATAAGTCGAATACATATTTAATTCTAAAGCCTCAATTTTTCAAAAAAGCCGATGCTGAAAATTGCACAAAAACTATTATACCATATAGCAGTACATAGTACGACATATTATATAATGTGCCGTACAGGCTATTTCGCCTGTCTTTTCAAAATAAAATCTTCTAAAAGTAAACCTAGACCAACAGACATGCCAAGTACAATGAATTCAAGCAAGCCCGGGGTGATGTACACCAACCAATTGCCTTGGAATACCGGCATCAGGAAGTATAACAATTCCATAAAGAAGTCCGGCTTCCAGCCATACATCAAGTGGCCGTTGATTGCAAGCCATACCAAGGCGGTTACCATAATACGAGCCAAGCGAAGGCCTTGTTTTTGCCCCATGCGAGGATGCAAATAGATGGCAATAACACCCATGGTCCAAATTACAAAACCATAGAGCCAAAGTTGTAAAAAGGTAAATACTTGCGGGCTGAGTTGCGCTGCCAATATTGGATCGGGCACATTTAAGAATAGCACATCCCCTAATAAAAGCATCGGTACCGGCAAGGAATAGACAGCCATATCCAAAGAATCATCGAACCAGCGATTAAACCGTGGTCGCTCCGCAAAAAGTGTCAAAATAACGGCCACAATAGTCATGGCCAATAGACAGACCGTAAATACCACAACCCAGCCAAGCATAATCATACCCATGCTGCCAGATGCAATGGCATAAGGAATAACACTGTCACCTAAGAAGAAAAAGGTTAAGCACCAAATCCAACTATACGCATATAAACTGTTACGCCACGGATAGGTCAAAAATTGTTGCAACTTATCTTGACGGCGCAACACCATAGGCGTCAAGAATGAAAGTACTAAGAAAGCCACCATGCCCAAGGACACACCTTGTAATGCCAATATAATCATAGTCACCGGCAATACGATAGCAAGATTTAAAACAAACATGCGCAATACATTTTTTATCATTTAGCGGCCCTCCCTCTTACGAGTGAATTTAGTATATAACCGGCCGTCAACGAAAGCGAAACCTGAATATACATAACAATTACAAAGGCTATATCACGACCAAAGCTCGGCAAGCCCCAAAGGAATGAAAAATCGCCTACAAAAAAGGTCTGATACGTGGCCAGCTGAACGATGCCCCAGCCCAATATATAGAAAATACGGCCCACTCGCTTTTCTTCCGGACCGAAACCACTTCGCTTCGAAGATAAATACGCCACCGGTACCAATAATGACAACACAAAATAACTGACAAGCGCCACCATGGCACTGGACCCGTTATGAATAGTGTAGGCACCTAAGGGTACTAATATGATGAAAAAACTCATATATAGCGTGCGTCCTAAAATATCCGCAAGGACTTTCATACTAAAAACCTCCTACATCCTTATCTTAACAGTATAATTTTACTATAGGACGCCTTAAAACTGCTTATAAATACCTTAGTTTCACTTACGCTACAACACGAGCCGTCGTTTCAATTACCGAATCATCATCTTCAGATTTAGCCGGTAACAATGGCGTCATACTGCGTAAACCAATACCTAATGTAAACAGATTATGCATCCATGCCGTCGTGCTTGGTGTCAATACCTGGAATAAACCAAGACCTACCAAAGCGCCGTTAACACCGACAATGGAGTTGTAATTAAATTGAATACGATCCATCAATTGCATAGCAATGCGACGTAAATCTACAAGACTGGAAAGATTATCGGAGGAAACCGTAACATTGGCGATTTTCTGAGCAATCGGTGCCCCTTCATTCATCGCAACGCCTACATGGGCTTCCGACAAGGCCGGCGAATCATTGATACCGTCGCCAACCATCATAACCGTATACCCTTCTTCTTTAGCTTTCTTCACATAAGCCGCTTTATCGCCCGGCAATACTTCCGCATGTACTTCGTCGATACCAATCTCACGTGCAACGCGTTCTGCATTGCGTTTGCTGTCACCGGTCATCATAACGACTTTTTTAATCCCCAATTCGTGAAGTTCTTTGACAACTTGTTTTGCTTCTTCACGTACCGGATCTTTAATGCAAAGAACCGCAGCCAAACGGCCACTGATGGCTAAGTATAAATGAGAGGAGGAATCCGGCAAATTGTCGAATTTTTCCTGTTCCCCTTCCGGAATAACAACCTTTTCATCATCAAAAATAAAGTGCGCACTGCCGATACGGCATTTGCGATTGCCCACTTTCGAGGCAATACCGTGAGCTACAATATATTCAACCTTAGAGGAGTGTTTTTCCTTATGAGGCAAATTATGCTGTTCCGCTGCATTAACCACGGCTTTTGCCATAGAATGAGGGAAATGTTCTTCCAAACAAGCAGCGAGCATGAGCATATCATCCGGATCATGATCTTCAAAGGTAATAATCTGTTCAAATACCGGTTCTGCTTTAGTTAATGTACCTGTTTTATCAAAAACAACCACATCAGCAGCGGCAATTTGTTCCAAATATTTACCACCTTTAACGGTGATACCACGCTTCGACGCTTCTTCCATGGCAGATAACACAGCCAATGGAATGCTTAATTTTAAAGCACAAGAGAAGTCAACCATCAAGAACGATAAGGCCTTCATCGTATTTCGGGTCAATAAATACGTTAAGATAGTGCCGGCAAAACTGATTGGCACTAATTTATCGGCCATATGGAACGCCTTCTGTTCCATACCGGATTTCATCTGTTCCGATTCTTCGATAAGAGCCACAATTTGTTCATAACGCGATGATTTGGAATTACCGCGAACTTCGATTACACAATGGCCTTCTTCTACGACGGTTCCAGCATATACCGAAGTAGCTTCATCACGGCGAACCGGTTCAGGCTCACCTGTCATTGAACTTTCGTTCACAAGGACAACGCCTTCTACTACTACACCATCCAATGGTACCACTTCACCTTGACGGAGTACCACAAGGTCGCCTTCGGCAACTTCGGATACGGGACGACTCACTTCAACACCATCCACTTTAACCCAAACTTTATCCACATTGAGGGACATGCTTTCGGCTAAATTCAGGACAGATTTACGGAGTGTCCATTCTTCCAAGGTTTCACCAATACCCAAGAGGTACATAACGGCGCCTGCCGTGGATACGTCACCACGTAACAAGGATACGGTAATCGCTACGCCATCCAATACTTCTACAGTTAATTTGCGATGCCATAACATAGTTACCGCTTTTTTCGCAAATTTTAAAGCATTAAACCAAGACCACACCATATTGATTGGTGCCGGTAACAATAACTTTTTACCTAAATACATGAGAGTCTGACTAATCATGGACTCTTTGTATTGTTTATTGACAAGTCGCGGTGAATATTCCGTCAATGCCGGTGCATCTTCGAAATTCAAATCATTAAGTGCCACCAATGCATCACGAACAGCTATTTCATCCCCTGTATGGTGGATAATAATGTCACGTGAACGCGTAAAAAACTGAGCTTTTTCAATCGCCGGATTCTGCAGCAACACTGATTCTACATAGGCAGCTTCTGCATCATCAAACAACCGTCCGGTGCATCTAACATGAAGACGTTTCGATAATCTTTGAATAACCGAAAACTTCAACATATTAATTATTCACCCTTTTCTTCGCCTTGTTCTTCTTCAAACAAAGCTTCTTCTTTACGGCGATTTTCGTTGATTTCCTGAGCATCAGCTAAAATGCTGCCGCTGGAAGCCTGTACTTTTTCAGCAGTCTGCATTACGCTTTCTTTAGCGCGAAGACCTGCTGCTACAACATTGGCATACACTTTCTTAGCATCTTTGCTGGTCAACATTTTAAGACCTACAGTACCAAGAGCCAAACCGGCTGCGAATAAATTAGCGTGTTTTACTTTTTCTTTGTTTATGTTGAACATATAAATCTCACCTTTCCTCTACAATATGTAAGGTGCTGAAATGCTCCTTAAAAAAATAAAATAAGCGCCTATTGCTTTATAAAAATAGCCAAGGTCTACCCGAACCTTGGCTACTTTTGCCGTAAATCCATCGAATACACTGTATTCGTCAGTCATTACCCTTATGAAATCCTATTTGTTGCCTCCACAACCGCAGCCACAACCGGAGGAAGAAATTTCTTTCTTCTTGCCGTTACCGCTACCACCGCAACCGCAACTGCAGCCGCTCTTGCCGCTTAAGGTCTTATACGCCTTGCGAGCAACAAATAATACAGCGATTAATCCGATAAGATATACTATTAGGTTCTCCATTATCATACACCATCCTTAATCAATAATCAATAGTGATTTGTAAAAAATTTTGAGAAAACATTGATTGGTGTTATATTCTCAACGATTATCAGCAGTCAATTCTCATTTAGGTTTCCATGGGAACAAGCTAATAACTTAACAGAAAAACGCATTTCAGTTTTGATTCATTTAATAAATAACTGTTTTTTTCAATCAATGGAAACCAAGTAAACGACCGCCATTGTAGACGATAAAGGCTGCTACCCAAGCAAGGGCCGTTGAATAAACAACGAAGAAAATTAACCAGCCCCAACCGCCGGCTTCACGTTTGAATACGGCCATAGCCGCAAAACATGGCGGATAAATAAGAACGAACATCATCAAACCAACTGCAACGAGTGGTGTGAATGAAGGGTCCTGACGTAAGTAAACTTGCAATGGCTGTTCATTATCTTCATCAGCCGCAATAGAGTAGATTGTACCTAAGGTACTTACCATAACTTCTTTAGCAGCGAGGGCTGTAACCAAAGATACGCTCATCTTCCAGTCGAAACCAAGCGGTCTCATAACCGGTTCGATAAATTTACCGATAGAAGCTACATAAGAACCTTCCAATTTTTCAGTAGATTCTTTCTGATCGAGATCGCCAATAGCTTCGTCTTTTTCTTGATTATTCAAGTAAATTGCCCAAGCAACCGGGAATGCATCAGCATTGGCAACTTGAAGATCGTGGAAATAATCAGGAACTTCAGGTACAGCATTTGCATCTTCAGCTGTAGCGGCTTCGTCAGTCGCAGCGGCTTCGCCGTTAAGACCTTCATCACCGATTTCTTCTTCCCCTTCTTCAGCGGCAGCTTCGTCTTGTTCTGTCTGAATAGCTGTCATTTCATCAACCATAGCCATAACCGGCGCTTTTTGTTCATCCGTAGCAAGACCATATTGAGCAAAAATAGCATTGTCACGAGCTTCGTACTCTTGGGTTACTTGTTCGCGAGCCGCATCAAAGTCTTGTGACATCGGTACATCTTGCGGATAGGATGCTAAGAACCAAATCAACACGGACGCTGCTAAAATGAAAGTACCTGCTTTTTTAAGATATAAGAAAGCACGTTCCCACATATGCATTAACACACTCTTAAGAGTTGGCATATGGTATGGCGGTAATTCCATTACGAATGGTTCGGATTCGCCCGGGAATAAGAATTTGCGGAAGATTTTAGCCATTACAATCGCCAATACGATACCGGCAAAGTAGATGGCAGCCAATACATTACCACGTTGTGCTACCGGGAAGAATGCCCCGATGAACAAAGTGTATACCGGCAAACGAGCACTACAAGTCATGAATTGAGAAACAAGAATCGTAATCATTCGATCGCGGTTATTATCCAAGATACGAGCACCCATAATAGTAGGAATACTACAACCATAACCCATAAGGAGGGGAATGAAGGATTTCCCGTGTAAACCGCAGGCACGCATGATACGGTCCATTACGAAGGCCGCACGTGCCATATAGCCCGTATCTTCCAGGAACGCAATGCCTAAGAATAAGAGTACGATAAGCGGTACGAAACTCATTACCGCACCAACACCAGCGATGATACCGTCAACCACCAAGGAATTCAATTGACCTTCCGGAATTACCGCACCGGCCCAGTCGCCAAGGGCCGTAAAAGCATCTTCAATCCATCCCTGTGGATACGCACCGATCGTATTAACGAGGTTAAATAAGAGCCACATTACGAATACGAAAATCGGTAAGCCCCAAATACGATGGGTAAGCACTTTATCGATACGGTCGGAACGGGTTTCGATTTCTTTAGGTGTACCTTTTATAGCATTATTATAAGTAGCAACGGCAAAGCTATGACGGAATTCTTGGAAAATAATTTCTAAATCAACTTTGTCTTTAAGCTCTTCGCGCCACTGTTCTGCTTTTGCCAAAACCGCTTCGGTACGTTCAAAGGCTTTTACTTTTTTAATTACATCAGGATCGGCTTCCAATAATTTAATAGCTACCCAACGCAATGGATATGTAATGGTATCTGCTTTCTCGAGTTCATTAACAATATCTTTAATAGCCGGTTCAAGTTCAGGACCATAATCAATAGTCGCACTTGTTTTTTTTGCTTCTTTGGCTACATCGATAACAGCTTGTAATAATTCGGTAGTCCCTACATTATTACGACCAACCGTTTCGACGATAGTAGCACCGGTCAATTCACTCAATTTCTTAATGTCAATGTGAACACCCATTTCTTTGGCCACGTCGGACATGTTAAGTGCCATAACCAACGGACGTTCCAATTCCAACAATTGAGCTGCTAAATATAAGTTACGTTCCAAATTAGATGCGTCAATAACATTAACGAGAACATCCGGTTCATCATTAATAATTACGTTACGAGCTACTAATTCATCAAGGGAACGAGCTGTTAAGCTATATGTACCCGGTAAGTCAATAAAGAGTAAATCTTTACCGCTAAAAGTACATTCCCCTTCTTTCTTTTCTACCGTTACACCGGGATAGTTACCAACATGTTGTTTGGCACCGGTAATATTATTAAAAATCGTTGTTTTACCACAGTTCGGATTACCGGCCAGAGCAATTCGGATAGACGTGGTACTTTGGTCACTCATTCTAGGCCTCCTGACTCACTTCAATATCAATAGTTTCTGCTTCGCTGACACGCAACGCTAAATCAAAGTTCTTTACTTTAATTTCAATGGGATCACCCAAAGGTGCGAATTTCATAACACGCACGAAAGTCCCCGGTACGAGGCCCATGTCAACGAGACGGTGTTTGATGTTACCGGAACCGCGCAACTGTTTAATTGTGCCCGCTTCACCGGTTTTCATCGACGCCAATGATTTTATCACTATCTACACCTCCTTGTGGCCGAACCAAACAAACTCATCTTCAAAAATTTGCTTAAGAACTGCACTGAAACTGATAAAAAATTACAATTAAATTATAACATAGTCACTGAAAAAATCAATAACCATTTTCAATATTGAATCTTATGAATGTAGATAGATAATCTTCAATTTTCATTATCATTGCTCATCTTTTCAGTATTTTCTCATGAATAACAGCCTCGCCGTTCTCATTCTCATTTGAAACACCTTCTCTTTTATTATCAATTAGAATCAAACTGCAATTATTATCAAAAGATTATCAATTAAATAACTATTCTCAATGAATTATTAAAATATATATTTCGCAAAAAAAGTATGCGCTTAAGTTCAAATTATCCTAAATATATCGATTCTTTTATATAAATCATCTATATATGATATAATAAAAATAGATTTAGCTAATTTAATATCAATGAATCCTATTTATTTTACAAAATTAACGGTAACAGCTAATTTACAAAGTCCCCCTATTCCCCTCCGGGACTCATCACTCAAAGTATTACGAATTAAAAATAAGGAGACATATATGAAATCATTTCAAACTCTCGGTGTTGTGCCCGAACTCATAGACTCCCTGACCAAACAAGGTATTAAGGAGCCTACCCCGATTCAGGAACAAGCCATTCCCCCTGCCTTTAAGGGCAACGACTTAATTGCTATGGCACAAACCGGTACGGGTAAAACTCTGGCATTCTTGATTCCTGTCTTGCAGCGTATCAACATCGAAGTATTCCAAGAACAAGCACTTATTATTGCCCCAACCCGTGAATTGGTAAAACAGATTGCTGACGAAGCCAAGGCTATCGGCGATATTTTAGGCGTCGATATTCTTCCCCTCATCGGCGGTCGCACTATTGAAGGGCAGCTACAACAATTAGGCCGTCGTCCTCATGTTATCCTCGGCACGCCGGGACGTTTATTAGACCACGCCACACGCGGTTCCCTTCACCTCGATACGGTGCGCCGCGTAGTTCTCGACGAGGCGGACCAGATGCTTCACATGGGCTTTTTGCCGGATGTAGAATCTCTTATTGAAAAAACTAACGCCAACCATCAATTATTACTCTTCTCCGCTACCGTGCCGGATCGCATCCGCAGCCTTGCCAAAACCTATATGAAAAAACCAATGTCCGTAACGGTTAAAGGTAATAACGTAACCTTAGATACTATTGAACAAAAGGTTATCATGGTAAAACCGGAAGAAAAGCTGGACCGTTTAATGGCCCAACTAAGAGAAGACAATCCGTATTTAGCCATTGTTTTCTGTAATAAAAAAGAAGGCGCCATTAAGCTTTCCTACGAATTAACGGCAGCCGGTTTTAACATCGGCGAATTACACGGTGATTTAACACAAGGTCGTCGCACGCAAATTCTGCGTGATTTTGCCCGTGCCCGTACGCAAATCTTGGTGGCTACCGACATTGCGGCCCGTGGTATCGACATTGAAGGCATCAGTCATGTATATAACTATGATGTGCCGCATGATGTAGATTACTACATTCACCGCATCGGCCGTACCGGTCGTGCCGGTACCAACGGCATTGCCATTACCTATGCGACTCAAGCAGACGAAACATGGCTTCGCCGTATCGAGCGGGCGATTGAAGCAACATTGACAAAATACACAACCGACGGTCAGGTGAAAACCAAAGGCCGTGCGCAAGCACCTAAGAAGGCAACGGCATCCAAAAAACCGGCCATCAAATCATCTTACCAAGCTACCAAAGCGAAACGACATAAAGCAACAGGCCATAAAGGGGTTAACACAAGACGCCGTCGCTCTCGCTAATAGGATTTAATGTCCTATAACCCAATTTAATAATACAGTGCCTTTCACTATAAGCACTTACCAGCACATATAAATAAAGGACTACTCTCGTAGACACGCCGTTCGTACTTTGAATAGCATGTTCCTACAAGAGTAGTCCTTTTTTATAAGCAACTTACTTAAAAACAACCGGTTTCCCATCTACATCGGCCACGGTAGTGCGACATTTAGGTTGATTAGCACAAGTCCAACTTGTATTGCCATTACGCACAATGGCTACTAAATAGCCTTCGCCGCAACGTGGGCATTTATATTGCAAGGTCCCTTTTTCCTTAGCCGCCGCCAATGCTTGCGCCACCTGTGGGTCAATAGAATCAGCGCTTCCTCTGCCGAAGCCGGTCGGATTCCCGGTCGGATTTCCGCTCGGAGTTCCGGTCCCATTTCCGTTTAAAGGTCCACCTTGAACTTTACCGGCATTCGAAGGGTTTGTCGTGGCAGGCTTAGTAAAATTACATTTTGGGTAATCGGTACAGCCGTAAAACTCCCCGAATTTACCGTTTCTAAGTCTTAATTTCCCCTTGCCGCAACGCGGACAAGCTTCGAGCTTACTGAGCTCTTCGTCCGACAAAGCTACACCGCCTCGATTAACAGCATTACCGGTTCCGCCTGACGAGCGTTTCACCGTACGCACGGTGCTGACAATATTAAAACCGTCTGTATCGAGACCATCCATATTCATGCCGCTATTTGCCTTGTTAATCAAACTTTTTAAAAATTCAATCTGATCGGTCAAAAAAGAATCCAATGTATCCCGACCTTCGCTGATAGCCGCCAAACGTTCTTCCCAAAGAGCTGTTTCATCGGGATAGAGCATTTCCTTCGGTAAAGCATCCACCAAAGTATACCCCAAAGAGGTAGGCTGAATTACTTTCTTTTTGCCTTTTGCTGACATAAACTTACGTGTAATCAACTCATCAATGATGGTGGCCCTGGTTGCTTCCGTACCGATACCGGATACGGCTTTCAATTGCTTTTTCAAATCCTCATTCTTCACATACTTGTGAATTTCTTTCATCGCCTGCAATAACGTGGCGGCCGTAAAACGGCTAGGCGGTTTAGTCTGCTTCGCATCAATAGCCATATTATCTACATCAATAGAATCGCCTTTTTTTACATTCGGCAGTTCACCGCTCTCTTCAATAGGCTGTTTGCGTTTTTTCCCCGCTTCTTGCGAATCCGCCTCTTCATCACCGGTCAAATCATCCCCATCATTGCCGTCATCTGATGCATTATCATCCTTTTTAGCTTTTTGATACAAAGCCTTCCAGCCTACTACCAAAATAACGCGGCCATGAGCGACAAATTCCTCATCACATTGGGTCACTGTTAAACGAGTTTGCTCGTATTCATGTTCCGGATAAAACTGCGTAATATAGGACTGGGCAATGAGAAAATAAATATTTCGCTCCATGTCCGGCAACGTGGCCATGTTACAAGCCACCGTCGTTGGAATAATAGCATGGTGAGCGGTGATTTTCTTATCGTTCCATGCCCGTGATTTAATAGTTAAATCAGCACCTTGAGCCCATTCGCCGATAACGCCGCTATTTTTACTTAAATTCTGTATTATTGCATGACGATCTTCAAATTGATTTGTCGGTAAGTAATCACAATCCGAACGGGGGTAAGTAGTCAATTTCTTTTCATATAATTTCTGCGCCGTATCGAGCACCTGCTGCGGGTCATAACCATACGCCTTCCCTGCTGCAACCTGCAAGGCCGACAATGATAAAGGCAGACGCTGGGCTTCTTTTTTCTTCGTCTTCTCTCGTTTGGAAATGACGCCTGTCTTGCCATCCATCAAGCGCTTCGCTAATTCTTCGGCTACCGCTTTTTTTATTAAACGACCTTCCGGATCGAGGCCGATTTGATCGTCTTTAGGTTGCCACGTGGCCCAGAAACTGCCGTTCGGATGTTTATATAAAACTTTTAAGGTAAAGTAATCAACGGGCACGAAATTTTCCAGTTCCCGTTCACGGCGAACCACCAAGGCCAGGGTCGGGGTTTTTACACGGCCAATCGGAAAGGTCACCTTATTGCCTTGGCGGCGCTGTTGCAAGGTATAGGCTCGGGATAAATTCATGCCTACAAGCCAATCGGCGCGGGCTCTCGCCAAAGCTGATTGCTGTAAATTATAAAAATCCTTATTATCACGCAAATCATTGAGAGCTGCGCGAATCGACTTTTCATCCAGCGCATTCAGCAAAATACGCTGCACCGGTTTCTTATTATTTACATACACTAAAATCTCATCAATAAGGAGCTGTCCTTCGCGGTCCGGGTCACCGGCGTTAACAATTGTATCCGCATCTTCGATAAGCTTTTTAATAGTCTGAAACTGCTTAGCACTGCTCTTCGTCACCAGCAATTGCCATTCGTCCGGCACTATGGGCAAATCGGCGGCATTCCAACGCTTATAGCGTTCATTATAGTCCCCCGGCTGAGCCTGTTCCAACACATGTCCAAAGGCCCAAGTGACTACATCATCGCCTTGCACAATAAAACCGTCGCGCTTTTGCACACTCTTCTGCTCCGGTAAATATTTACTTATTTCTCGCCCCATACTGGGCTTTTCGGCAATAAATAATCTCATAGGCCCTCCTTTGTCTGTTCTATTATACACTAAACCGGGCGTTCATAAAAGGAACCCACTCATACCGGTGGTGCGGATACGCCCCAATGGTGCTTCTCGTCACCAAACATGCACTCCATGATAACGGTCCACCCCTGGCCCACGCCTATACCGTCATCCCTGTGACTATCTTAAATTTAATAAAATGAATTTAATGACAAAACGCCCGTCATTAGTATATAATTTTAAGGATAGATAATTTGTATGAGGTGACAACATGACATTCTTAGAAGAAGTTAAACGCCGACGCACGTTTGCCATCATTTCGCATCCGGATGCCGGTAAAACTACATTAACTGAAAAACTGCTCCTTTACGGTGGTGCTATTCACTTAGCCGGTTCCGTAAAGTCTCGTAAAACTCAAAAATATGCCGTATCCGACTGGATGGAAATCGAAAAACAACGTGGTATCTCGGTAACGAGTTCCGTGCTTCAATTCGATTATGACGGCTGCCGCGTAAATATCTTGGACACCCCGGGTCACCAAGACTTCTCGGAAGATACCTACCGTACCTTGATGGCCGCAGACAGTGCCGTCATGCTTATCGACGTAGCGAAAGGTGTGGAAGCGCAGACAAAAAAACTCTTTGCTGTATGTAAAGAGCGCGGTATTCCTATTTTCACCTTCGTCAACAAAATTGACCATTTCGGCCGCAATCCCTTTGATTTGATGGAAGAGATTGAAAACTCCTTGGGCATTCGCGCCGTTCCTATGAACTGGCCGGTTGGCATCAACGGTGAATATCAAGGGATTTACGACCGTGAAACTCACACGGTTGACCTTTTCGCCAAAGACGAAACACATGGTCAGCAAAAATTGGCATCTACCAAAGAATCGGTAGACGATCCGGCATTTCGTGAGTTATTGGGCGAAGAAGTGCATCAGTCCTTGATTGATGATATTGAACTCCTCGACGTAGCAGGTGACGAATTCGATTTCGACCGTGTTCGTGCCGGTGAATTAACGCCAATGTTCTTTGGTTCCGCTATGACCAACTTCGGGGTTAAACCATTTTTAGAAAAATTCCTCGCCTTGGCCCCATCCCCGGCTCCTCGCCAGGCCATTGAAGAAACTGTAGAAGCGACTTCCGAAGACTTCTCCGCGTTTGTTTTCAAAATCCAAGCCAACATGAACCCTAACCATCACGACCGCATCGTGTTCATGCGTATTTGCTCCGGTAAGTTTGAAAAAGGCATGTCTGTGTTGCATCGCCAATCGAATAAAAGCATTCGTCTCGCGCAGCCGCAACAGTTCTTGGCTACGGAACGTACGATTATCGACGAAGCCTATCCCGGCGATATTATCGGTGTTTTTGATGCCGGTACTATGGGCGTAGGCGATACTCTTTGTGCCTCTAATCACAAAGTAACCTTCGGCGACTTCCCTGTGTTCCCGCCGGAATTTTTTGCCCGCGTCAGCCCAAAAGATACGATGAAACGTAAACAGTTCCAAAAAGGGATGACTCAATTGGCCCAGGAAGGTGCGGTACAGATTTTTGAACAGCCTCATTCCATGGATTCCTTCATCGTCGGCGCCGTTGGTATGCTTCAGTTTGAAGTATTACAGTATCGTTTGCGCAATGAATACGGTGTTGAACCGATTACCGATTCCCTCCCTTACAGTGTAGCTCGCTGGGTAAAAGAAGATGTAGATATTAAACAGCTTAAAGGTCTTGATAATGCCATGGCGGTTAAAGATAATCGAGGCCGAACCGTTATTTTGATAAGTAATGAGTGGCAAATGGGATGGGTTGTGGAACGAAATCCTGATGTGACGTTCTTAGAGACGCCGGCGCTGAATGAGCATATTTAGTGTTTGCTTTAGGCGGGGAAAAGTTTAAATAGCTAATTTTAAAATAGAGATGCTTTATATTATCCATATATAAATTTTCTCTTGGTAAAAAATAATTAATCGATAATTAAAATAGAGATGGCTCATGCCGAAAAGTGACTGCGCTTCGCTTGTAAAACTTTTCTTACATGAGCCATCTCTATTCTTTTATATCATCGTAATCTAAACTAAATAATTACCAAGAGAAAATTACTCTCAATTCAAATTATAAAGCATCTCTATTTTTTATATCAACTCAATTCAATGCTTTTAGCCGCCCGAAAGCAAGCACCTGCGTATTTCCTCTATTCAGCGTCCGGCGGCACTCTCATTCAGTTCACATCAGGATTTCGTGGAAGAGGAGTGAATTAAAAGTTAAAAATGCTGATTCTCTTAATAAGATTCCTAAATTAAGTCTCCAAATGTTTCTCTTAATAAGACTCCACAAAAAAAGAAGGTTCCATGTAAGGAATCCTTTGCTACGTAAATAGCCCGGATTCCTTACATGGAACCTTCTTTTTACTTAGAACAATGGCACTATTGATGCCAAGGTTGGATGGTTATGGGCGAGCAGGAAGTCACGGAGTGACCACAGGCCGCCGATGATTTCTACGTAGTGGAGGCGTAGTTGCATGCTTAGGAGTGGGTTGTCTCCTTCGAATACGGGTACGCGGTCCAGGTTAAAGCGGTTTTCACCACTTCTTACATTCCCTGTATCAACGGTAAATGCTAAGCGATAGCCTGCTGCCTGAGCCAGAGCGTCTACTTGCGGGTTGGTAAAGCCGCACGGATAGGCGATGTATTGCACCGGATGGCCTAGGGTAGCTTCTAATAATGTTTTAGAATGGCTAAATTCATTAGCCACCGCATCGCTGGAGAGTTTCCGTAAATCTTTATGCGAATAGGTATGAGATTCAACTTCAAATATATGGCTTGCTTCCATTTCTTTCAGCTGCTCCGCCGATAAGAATCCGGGCGCGCCAATGGAGTCGCCAATCATAAACAAAGTGGCCTTCATGCCGTATTCTTTTAAAATCGGCATTGCTTCGGTATAGTTGTCTACATAACCGTCATCAAATGTGATTACGACCGGTTTACTTGGCAAAGGCAAATTATTTTGCAGATAGCCGTATAATTCTTCCATAGTAATCGCATGATAACCTTGCTCTTGTAAATATGCCATTTGATTTCTGAAATCCGAAGTTTTCATTGTCAATGGGGAAAATTTTTCATCATTCACTTGATGATAGTTTAAAACGGGAATCCCTCGCAGTGTATACACCGGTGCGGTAAAATAAAACACCAAAGTCGCAAACACAACTAAAATAGCGACTACACCAAAGACTTTACCTGTTAAACGTAACATTACGCTTTTAGCTCCTATGAAACTCTTGCAACTTATATTTTTGAAAACGCAGTCTAACTTTCTAATTACTGCTTACTCTTGCAACTTATATTTTTGAAAACGCAGGCTAACTTTCTAATTATTCCTTGCTATTTCATTATTTCATTGCAAACGACTAAGCTACTATTTTTAATCAAAATAGTAGCTTACTTTTATAATTAAACACCAGCCGAATTTTATTTAAAATTTCAACTGACATCTAATAATACGCCTATACTTTTAAATTTGCAATAGTTATTTTTTGAAAAATAATTTTATACCCTGCTGTAGTGTTTAATCTTTAATTTTGAAAAATAATTTTATGCCTTGCCGTAGAGTTCATGCCAAGCATTAGCCAAAGCGGCAAAGTCATCTAAGGTAAAGGTTTCACCGCGCAAATTGCCGTCAATGCCGGCTTTTTCTAAAATAGCCGCAATCTGTTCTTTAGCGAGACCGGTTGTTTTCATAGTGTTGCTAAATGTTTTACGACGCTGCGCAAAAGCAGCCTTAATAACGCGGAATAAGAGTTTTTCATCAGCCACTTGTACCGGCGGTTCCTTGCGCAAACGACAGCGAATAACTGCACTGGTTACTTCAGGTGGCGGCAAGAAGGATTTAGGCGACACTTCAAATACGATATCCGGTTCCGTATAGTACTGCACGGCCACGGAGAGTGCACCATACGCTTTGGTTCCCGGTTCGGCCACCATACGCTCTGCCACTTCTTTTTGCACCATTACGACGAGTCGCTCAATGGGAAGTTTCATTTCCAATAGGGACATAATAATCGGCGTCGTAATATAGTATGGTAAATTTGCCACTACTTTAAATGGCTTATGGTTCATTAATTCAGGAATATTTACTTTTAAAATATCGCCATGAATTATATTAACATTGTCATAGCCTGCTAAGGTCGTATCCAATACTTCCAACAAACGGCGGTCCAATTCTACGGCCGTCACATCCGCTTTACTCTGCGCCAGACCCTGTGTAAGCGTACCGATGCCCGGTCCGATTTCCAATACTGGCTCCCCCGGTACCAGCTGGGCTGCTTTAACAATATCATCTACCACATGGCGGGAGATGAGAAAGTTTTGTCCCAACTTTTTACTCATGTGAATGCCAAAGCGTTTGCATATGTAATGCACTACTTCGGGACTCGCAATAATTGATTCTAACATATATATCCTTTCAAAAGAGTACTTTAACTCAGTGTATTCGCACTACTGACCGATAACAATACAACCTATTATCATATCATGTAAGCGCCCGACTAGCCGATCATTATGTCGCGCATGGCCTCATTAAAGCCTTCACGGGTAACGCCGTAGTGATTTAAGCGGTATAAAAACTGCTTGCTGTTGCCATAACCGATGCCCAGTTTAGCACCTGCAATGGCGCGATTATCGGCGCTGCGCGGTGAACCGGTTAAGTTATGGGCCACCATGTCCTGCATGGTAAATTCTTCCGACGACTCAAGCGACTGCGTGTGTAATTTTCCTAACGCTTCACGAATGGCTTCCGGTGGTGCTTGCTCAATCCCAATATCATCGTTGGCGGTTGCTAAGTCGCGCGAGATAAATGCATGCTGCGCATCCGGAAACTTTTTGGCCAAGAAACGACGAATTCGTTCGCCCGCCGTGTCAGGGTCGGTAAAAATAATAATTCCTCTTTTTTCATAGGCAACTTGTATTTGCTCCAATACCCCTTTGCGTAAAGTAAATCCTTCGGTAGCAATACAATCAGCCTCTACTGCTTTGGCAATCTGCTGAATATCCGACTTGCCTTCGACTACGATTACTTCTTTTAACATAAGTATTTCCTTTCCACAATGGCCAAACAATCAACTGTGAATAACATAGGCTTTATAGCTACTTAATTTTACCAAATTTTTCAAAAATAATAAAGAAGAGGCTATAACAACATGCGGGTCAAAACGCATTTCGTTACAACCTCTTCTTACGACGAGTTTACATATTTAATTACTGTAAAAATTCAATTACTATGAAGTTAATCAGGCCAGAATTAAGTACTGAAAAACTTCTTTACTGTAAAACATAAACTTCTACAGAACGGCGACCGAATTCCATCGCCTCACCGTAAGATTCCATTAATAAGTCAATTTTGTGACCTCTAATAGCTCCGCCGGTATCCGCTGCTATAGCCATACCATAGCCCGGAATGTAAAGACGTGTACCCAATGGAATCACATTCGGATCCACTGCTACAACGCCTCGTCTGGCCACCATACCGGTAGCCGTGATGCCTCGACCATCACCATCACCCGGTAAATACGCTGACGCTTCCATAGTCAGCACCTCGCGATAGCGTACTACCCCACGAGAGGTTTCTACCACATCTCGTGAACCTTCTTTGATGATTGTCGGTACCATCCGTTTAATATCATTCTGACTAATAATTTGCTTTTTGATTTCCTTACCATCCTGGTACAAGATTTCCTCCTCAACGGCAACTAAACCGGGAGTACCCTCTTGGATAACTTCCTGTTCGCCGATGTGCATGGAGTCGTCTCGCTGACGAATAACCTGTACTTCTACAGGTTGTTCGTAAGTTTTTACAGAACGACCGGTTACATGAGCTATAGCAACCTCACTACCAGCTTGTAAGTGCTGATTGCTATCTCCCAATGGTACGTAATTAGGTGCATGATATCCCAACTCATCAGCTAGACCCTGGGCTGTCGTTTGAACGGTCATAACATCTTTAGCTACGCCGTCAATCGTTACTTTTACAGGAAATGCTCGTAGAACTGTTAATTGAGTTCCGTTTTGCAAAGTCTGCGTATTTAATAATACAGCATCTTTTGGCCCGAGCGTAATCCCGGCATCGTGTAAAATGCCCTCCGCTGAGTTGAGGTGTGTCCTAACAATCTGTGCTTGACCATCAGCTAAAATCGTAACCGATTTCTCATTCCAAGCAAAGCCTGAAATCGTCATAAACACGACCGCTAGGAGTAACAGCAAAAGTGACGTATGGCGTCTCAAGAGGGTCGCCATATTCTTCTTTTGCATTACTAGATATTTTGTCATCTAATCCCTCCTACCGCGCTATTCTACCACAAAGAGATACAGAGCGTCAACAAAACGGCCGGGCGGTATAAATAAATACAGTATCTTCAGATTTCTCTCATGTTTATATTTTTCTTTATTTTTCGTTTATGTCCGTTTACAATGTATGCAAAATAGCTATAATTACATTTATTTATTTTATTTATAATCTCGTCATTTTTATTTTATTCTCTTTAGGAATAATTGTACATGAAAATACACTACCAGCTCTGAACGCCTTTATATAAAGGGCTCACGGGTTTAATGTCAATAATCAAAAAGAAGTATCGACCTGATAATGGAAATCACTTTCTATTACAAGTCGATACTTCAGTAAGAAAAATTATTTGATTTTCTGATAATTACACAAAAATGTGTTTAAATGTTTTTTAAAACCAACCGCTATAATCGGCGCTTTGTTATTAAACGATTCGTGTAATTTTTCACTTCTAATTTCAGGCGTATACATACCTTTATTATGTCGTTTTTAAGGTTAATAACGGCTTATACATTAGCTGAAATCATATATAAGGCTTATTATTCCTTAAACATTGGCTGCATGCGCTCAACTACCGTCATTTTTGGATGTTCACTCGCCTGTTTGGCTTCTTTCATCAACATTTCTTGAGCCGAAACTTTGTCAGTCTTACTTACAAGCTTACGATAGGAGCCATCAGCACGCATTACATGGGCTTTTTGATTATCGTGAAGATATAAATCTAAAATACCGCGAACGCGTTCTTTATGGATTTTATCTTCAATCGGAATCATCAGTTCTACACGTTCATTGAGGTTACGCGGCATCCAGTCGGCACTGGATAAGAATACGCGGTCATTACCGCCGTGACGGAAGTAGAACAAACGATGGTGTTCCAAGAAACGACCAATTATAGAGCGAACCTGGATATTTTCACTCACATTCGGAATGCCCGGACGCAAGGTACAAATACCACGTACAATTAAATCGATTTTAACCCCTTTTGAAGACGCTTCATAGAGTTTAGCCAGTACTTCGCGGTCCAATAAAGAGTTCATTTTAGCTATCATATAAGACGGTTCGCCTTTTTCGGCATAGCTGATTTCTTCATCGATAAGTTCCATTATTTTTTCGCGTAAATTGAGAGGTGCTACGATGAATTTATTCCAAATCGGAGGATCGGAATATCCGGAAATTAAGTTAAAGAAAGCAGACGCATCTTCACCGTATTCATCATTGCAGGTAAAAATACCGCAGTCGGTGTATAAACGCGCTGTTTTGCCATTATAGTTCCCTGTTGCCAAGTGAACATAACGGCGAATAGCATCATCTTCGCGACGCACTACCATGGTAATCTTAGAGTGAGTTTTCAAACCTTTCAAACCATAGATTACATGACAGCCGGATTTTTCCAAACGACGGGCCATTAAAATATTATTGGCTTCGTCAAAACGCGCCTTAACTTCCATGAGGACTGTTACTTGTTTGCCGTTATCCGCCGCTTTAATAAGGGACGAAATAATCGGCGAGTTGCTACTTACACGATACAAGGTCTGTTTAATAGCCAATACCTGCGGATCATTGGCTGCTTGGGCTACAAAGTCTTCAACCGTTTTAAATGTTTCAAACGGATGGTGCACGAATAAGTCGTGACGGCGAATGAGGTCAAAAATATTTTCTTCTTCATGACCTACAAGATCGGCGGGCTCACAAGACTCAAACGGTGCATAGCGCAAGTGATCATAGCCTTCCATGTCGCAGAAGCCAAAATACGTACATAAATCGAGCGGACCTTGTACGATAAATGCATCTTTCGGTTTTAACTGCAAGCTGGTTAAAATGAAGTGCAATAATTCGTCGTCCGGTTCACCGGCTACTTCCAAACGAACCGTAGCACCACGGCGGCGGCGACGTAAGGACTCTTCCATTTCAAGAAGTAAATCTTGTGCTTCTTCTTCATCGATTTCAAGGTCGGCATCACGGGTTACACGGAATGTCATGGTATTTAAAATATCATAACCCACAAAGAACTGCTCTGCATAGAAGGTGATGATATCTTCTAAGTAGATGAAATACCGCTGGCCGTCTTTAGCAGGCACTTCTACGATACGATCGAGTACCGACGGAATTGGCAAAATGGCGTTCTTTGTTTCTTTATCCTCTTCAGTTTCCACAACAGAACGTTTAATTTGAACTACCGTATTCATTGTTTTATTTGCCAAGAATGGGAATGGATGGCCCGAGTCGATGGCAAGCGGTGTTACTACCGGATATACCACCCGTTCAAAGTGAATGCGTAGCCATTCCAACTGTTCCTCGTTCAAATCTTCCGGTTTTACAAAGTGCAAACCCTCTTTGCCGAGCATTTCCATAACATGGTTCAAATAAGTGTATTGAACACGCACCAAGCGCTTAGCGGACTCATCAATAGCACGTAATTGCGCCCGCGCATCCATGTGAGCCGCATCGTATTTAACGATGCCGTTTTCTTCCTGATGGCGCAAACCGGCTACACGAATCATAAAGAATTCGTCTAAGTTGGAACTGGTAATCGCAATAAAACGCAATTTTTCCATCAATGGATTCGTATTGTCTATCGCTTCTTGAAGGACGCGTTGATTAAATTTTAACCATGATAATTCACGGTTAAAGTAATATTTATAGTTTTCAAACATGCCTTATTTACCTCCTATGCGTAAGACCATTTCCAAACCAAAAACTTCACTAAAGTATTCTGCTTCTCGTTCAAAGGTCCATTTTTCCAAGGACAAGTCTTGCTTCGTCGTTGCTTTAACCACGATGCGTTTATCATTGCGTTCAATAGCCAGCTTCGACACTTTCAATTTATGACTTACATCCAAGGCACGCATGCAACGTAATACGGCCACGAATTTTGATACCCATATCTTTTGGACTTCTTTTAAATAACGGAAGTTTTCATCATCATCATCGGGTTTGCCCTTGTAATGGTAGAATACCACATTGGCTACCACTTCTTTTTCACGATCCGACAAGCCGAAAAGGTCAGTCCCCATAATGATGCGATACGCATGTTCACTGTGATTACGGAGACTCACGAATTTTCCCACTTCCGATAAAATAATCGCCGTGCGAAGTACAAATATCATGCGTTCGTTAATACCGAAATCCACTAAATGACGACAAAGCTGTACCGCAAAACGCTCAACCTGAGCAATATGGGTTTCATCAACCTGATAGCTACGCGCAATAGCACGAGCCAATTGTAAGTTTTGTTCGCGCATCACTTCAAGGAACCGGTTATTTTCAAGCTCCGCGCCCTTGTACACAATTACGCCCTCGGCAAAGCCGTAAGGGCTGATTAACAGGCTTTGCGGTCGTACCATTTTTAACAATTCCGAATACAAAACAATGGTCGGCATAAGGATATTAGCACGATATTCCGGAATACCATAGCGGTTAACGAGTTTGGTCGCTGTAACGCCATGGAAGGTGTCAACAAAGTCTTCAAATTGCTGCGGCAGTAAAGACATAGTTTCCTGACCATGCGTTTCAAAACCCATCAAATTTGCAATTTCACGAGGTTCATCGCCGGATAACACGAAATATTTAACGTTAAAACGACGTACTTCTTCCTCTAAAGGTTGCAACATACTGTGCAAATATTCACCTACCGCTGCCGGGAAGGATAAAGATGAGCGTTGAGTACGGTTAAAGGATTCCATAACGCGCAATGTACCTAAATGCACGTTTTCCTGGAATACCAAGGTCCCCTTTTGCCACACCGTAAGCCCTACGCCGCCGGATGTAATATCGATAAATAAGGCTGCATCTTTAGTCTTAGTAAGCCCTTGTTTCATCATATGATAGTACAATCCGAAGTATTTATAATAAATTTCTTTAGGCATGTCCACGACTTCTACTTTGAAGCCGGTCTGCACGAAAATTTGGTCCATAATACTGCGACGGTTTTCAGCTTCACGAACGACAGCCGTAGCATACACGGTATAATCCGTAACTCCGTATTCATCGAGCATTCGTTTATAACCTTTTAGCAGGCGACAAATTTCTTCGATTGTTTGGAATGATAATCGTTTGCTGTGAAACAATTCTTCCCCGAAGTTTACATCACGCGAAGCATAGTCGATTATTTTCACTTCATCGATAGTGGTGTATTCTACGATGGTAATACTCATACTGCTGGCTCCCAAATGGATGGCTCCATAAAGGGGCGGCTTCGATAATGCCATTATTTCCTCCTTATAAGGCTTCGCGCCACTCTACAATTAAATTCTTTCTAAAGTCCTTCTTACACTGCTTAATCAGCTTACCAATGACCACCTCCGCAATGGATGTGTTGCCGCCCGGCTTTTTCCAAACGGTCACATTAATTGTTTTATCAGTAAATTCAGTATTAACCAATACAGCCGATTGTTCATGGCTTTCGTCAATCGCTTCCGCTAAAGCTAATACTAAAGAAACTTGCGCTATCATAACTCGATCGTCCGCCGTCAATAAATGACCATACGGCGAGGCCTTAATAAATTTACTGTTAGTCCCATGAGAATTGGCTGCCACAAAGGCACAAATGGCCTGCTCTTTATGAGATAAACCGTATAAACTGCTGTTAACAATCAGATAGGCACTGTGACGGGCATGACCGTAATAGTTAATGGTCTTACCGATATCGTGGAGCAACGAAGATACTTGCAACAATTCGCGCATGCGCGGCCCCCATTGATATACCTTATCCCATTGATCATAGAGCATCTTCGCTAAATTCGTAATGTACTTGGCATGAATCAAATCGCCTTGTACCATGTTGAGTAATACATTTTCAGCGGAATGAAGCAGGATATCATCAACGATACCGTTTTCATTCATATAATTTCGGCCATAGTAACGATAAAATAAGCCGTCACGCAAACCGCAACCGCTGACACGAATAGTATTGGCATCAACGAACAACATAAGTTCGCGAATCAAAGCTGTCCCGGCTACGATGATATCGGCACGTTCAAAGGAAAGGCCGGAAATCTTACGGCGCTGTTCCAATGTACGGGTACATACATCTTCATAAATCGCATCTAAGCGTTCAAATGATAATTCATAATTATGCAGTTTTTCAATCGGATAATTATGCGCTCTTTGGTCAATTTTAGCCAAATTACGCACTGTGCCGCCAATCCCAACAAGCGGTAACTGTTTATCCTTCAGCCATTTCTCCTTGCTAAGTACATCTTGAATATGGCTGATTAAGTTTTTACGCTCTTTTTCAGACATTTCATCGCCGCTTTGGAATTTCCCCGTTAAAGTAAGGGCCCCCATAGGCAAACTTACACTATGTTTTACAGTTCTGTCTTTAACAAGTGTTACTTCAATGCTGGCGCCCCCAAGGTCAAAGAGGATGAAGTCTCGAAGGCCAATGGTATTCACTACCCCTAAAAATCCCAAATAGGCTTCTTCGGTGCCATCAATACATTCCAGGTCAATACCGGTACGCTCCTTAACCAACTTAAGGAATTCGTTTCCGTTTTTAGCTAAGCGTACGGCAGCAGTGGCTACGGCATATATTTCAAGACTATCCATGGCTTCTGCCATGTGTGCAAACGCCTTAAGTGTCATAATGGCACGTTCCATAGCTTCTTCAGTGAGTTTATTTTTCTCCCACATATTCTCACTGAGTCGAATGCTCTCCTTCTGCTGATAAATCAGCTGATAACTGCCGTTTTCGTTAATTTCAATAATAACAAAACGTACGGAGTTGGATCCCAAATCTATAAATGAAACACGCTTCATAATTCTACCTCTCGTCTAAAACAATATGTTACCTTAATCTTACCGAAACTGAAAGAGTATTTCAAGAATATTACATAATCTTTACACACTTTATACAAAATTTTTCCTTGTCATTACATCATCGATTCACTTCAGTTAAGACTGTAAATAAAAGAGCTCTCTTCGCAAAACTCACGAAGAGAGCTCTTATTGGTTACTAATATTTATACTATTTAATATTAAAAATTCGTTTACCGTTTTCAAGGGTAATGGCTGCTATTTCGTCTGCTTCCATACCGCGTAAAGCAGCAATTTCCTGCGCTACGAACTGAGTCTTGCTCGGATCGTTACGACGCCCTCTGAATGGTGGCGGTGTCAAATATGGCGAATCCGTTTCAATCAATAAGCGATCGAGCGGAACCTGTTTGGCCACTTCTTTCAACTTTGTAGACTTAGGAAATACTACCGGGCCGGCAAAAGAAATATAAAAACCCATTTTAATGGCTTCTTTCGCCATTTCCCAACTGCCGGAATAGCAATGGAAAATTCCATAATTCCCCTTGCCGTCAGTGCGGAGTGTATCCATAATATCGCCGTGCGCATCGCGGTCATGAATAATAATCGGCAAATCCACTTCGCGGGCAAGCGCCAATTGGCGTTTGAATTCGCGCATTTGCGTTTCACGATCGGAAAAATCATAGTAATAATCCAAACCAATTTCGCCGATAGCTCTTACCCGATCATTGTTAAGAGCTTGCTCTTTAAAGTATTCATAATCTGCTTCCGTCACATCTTTCGATTCGTGAGGATGCACGCCTACAGCTGCATACACATAATCGTATTTCTCAGCCAAAGCGATACCGGATTCCGCCGTGCCGCAGTCAACGGCGGGACACATAATATAGCGAACACCTTGCGCTCGACAATCTTCCAACATGGCTTCACGGTCATTGTCGAAACGATTATCGTTAATATGCGCATGCGTATCAAACAATTCCATCTTATTTCACCAAACTTCCCGGAATAAGCGATTCGATATTGGTTACTTCTAAATTATCGGCAAAGTCGGAGGCAGATAAAATCATGCCGTACGATTCAATGCCCATGAGTTTCTTAGGTGCCAAGTTGGCAAGGTAAATTACTTTCTTACCAATCATATCTTCCGGTTCGTAGTATTGAGAAATACCACTAACTACGGTGCGTTCTTCCACGCCCACATCTAAGACAAATTTTAAAAGTTTCTTGGATTTTTTAACTTTTTCACAAGAAATAACTTTAGCTACGCGCAAGTCCAGTTTGGCAAAATCGTCATATTCCACATTGTCTTTAATCGGCGGAATTTCCTGTTCACCTGCTTCGGCAGTTTCATTGGTGCGATCTGTTTCATCCGCACTTTCCGTACCCGTTTTAGCGGCCGCTTTTTCGTCTGCTTTAGTTTCAGTAGCTGCCGGTGCATCTACCATTTCAGGTACTTCGAAACGAGGGTAAATCGGTTCCCCTTTTACTACTTTCGTGCCGCTGGCTAAACCGCCCCACTGACGCACATCGTCAAGTTTGGCATCGGCAAAACCGGTAATGCCTAATTGTTCCCAAATCTTTGGTGCCCCTGTAGGGATTACAGGATCAACTAAAACGGCGATAATGCGTAAAGCTTCCGCCAAATGATACATTACGGTCTGCAATTTTTCAGCATCCCCCGCTTCAGCCCCTTTGGCAAGTACCCAAGGCATAGTTTCATCAATATATTTATTGGTACGACCGATGAAGGCCCAAACAGTTTTTAACGCACGGTTCAAGTCGAAGGCTTCCATGTAAGTTTCGTAGTCTTTAACAGTTGCTTCCGCCATAGCCGCCAAATCTTTGTCATATTCACTGACGGAAGGCATAGCCGTAATCACGCCGCCGTGATATTTTTCAATCATTGCTACGGTACGATTTAACAAGTTGCCCAAGTCATTGGCCAAATCGGAGTTAACGCGCTGTACAAAGTTAGGTAATGTAAAGTTACCGTCATTGCCCAAGTGAATTTCACTCAATAAGTAATAACGAAGGGCATCGGAACCGTACATATTAATGAGCGGAATCGGATCCACCACGTTACCGAGGGATTTACTCATTTTGGTGCCGTCTACAACGAGCCAGCCGTGGCCAAATACTTTTTTAGGAATCGGCAATTCAAGGCTCATGAGCATAATCGGCCAAATGATGGAGTGGAAACGAACGATTTCCTTACCTACCAAGTGAATATCAGCCGGCCAGAATTTTTTGAATAGGCTGTCATCTTCTTCCAATGGATTCAAAGCACTGATGTAGTTCACAAGTGCATCAAACCATACGTACACAACATGTTTAGGGTCAAACGGTACTTTAATGCCCCAGTCAAAGCTGGTACGGGATACGGCCAAATCTTCAAGGCCCTGTTTAACGAATTGAATCATTTCATTACGACGCGCTTCCGGCTGGATAAAGTCAGGGTTTTCATCGATAAATTTGAGCCATTGATCGGCGTATTTACCCATTCTGAAGAAATAGCTTTCTTCTTCTACCTGTTCTACAGGACGACCGCAATCAGGACAAGTATGGTTAGGACCCAATTTCTGTTCGGTCCAGAATGTTTCGTCCGGTGTGCAATACCAACCTTTGTATTTAGCTTTGTAAATATCGCCTTTGTCATAGGCTTTTTGGAATAAGTACTGAACTACTTTTTCATGACGTTTTTCCGTAGTACGGATGAAATCATCATTGGAAATGTTAAGGGCTTTCCATAATTCTTGGAAGCCGGTAACAATTTTAGTTGTATATTCAAGCGGCGTAATCCCCATTGCTTCGGCAGCACGTTGGATTTTTTGGCCGTGTTCGTCAGAGCCTGTCAAAAAGCGCACATCATAGCCGGCGCGGCGTTTGAAACGCGCTACCGTATCGGCAATCGTCGTACAATAGGTATGACCGATATGAAGCTTGGCACTTGGGTAATAAATTGGTGTTGTAATATAAAATCGTTTGTTGGTTGTATCTGACATACAATAACCTCCTCTTATTCTATAACAAGGTGTAGCCTTATAAATTTAATTATTTATCATTCACGGTTTCATCAATCTAAACATTTAATGCCTAATCGATTTATGTGTCCTGTGCCGCTTCAACGGCATTGTACACATCGCGTCTGGCTACGCCCAGTCGTTTGGCAACTTCGCGTATTGCTTCTTTTTTAGCCGTTCCGGCTTCCATAAGCATCATCACAGCACTTACATAATCATCAGTTGACATTGTTTCTGGCGCTCCCGCCTCAGCGTGAACGGTGGCGGCACCGCCTACGACCAAAACAAATTCACCTTTAATGGTAACCAAATCCTCCGCTTTTTGCAAAGCTTCCAAATCGGTACGCACAAAAGTTTCAAACTTTTTAGTCAACTCCCGCCCTAACACAATTGGACGATTGCCTAAGTATTTATATAACTCCTGTAATGAAGCTTGTAAACGATGAGGCGCTTCATAGAACAATAAAGTGCCTTCATAAGTAGCCACACGCTCCAATAATTCTTTGCGGTGGCTGCTTTTCTTTGGTAAAAAGCCCAAAAAAGTAAACTCCCTCGTATCGAGCCCCGACGCAATGAGTGCCGTCAAGGCCGCATTCGGCCCGGGTAATGGAACCACCGGAATTTCCGCGTCTATGGCCGCTAATACAAGATCGGCGCCCGGATCGGAAATAGCCGGCATACCTGCATCACTGATAACCGCCACATCGTGACCACTTAGTAACAACTCCATTAAGGGCTCTTCCTTCGCATCCTTATTATGCTCATGATAGGATATTAAAGGCTTTTTAATATCAAAATGTTTTAACAATAAGCCGCTGTGCCGCGTGTCTTCGGCCGCTATGGTATGCACTTCCTGTAAAACACGGACAGCCCGATAGGTCATATCTTCCAGATTGCCTATGGGCGTAGGTACTAAATATAAAGTTCCCTTAGTCTCTGTCATACCAACTACGCACCTCCTCACTGTACACATTCGGTGTGTCATAAATATATAAAGGGGCTTCTGTAATTAAACCGACCTGCCCCGCCTTACGTGCTTCAATAAGAACCAATTTAGCCGCTTTGCCCGGCATACTGTGGACAAAACGCATTCGCTTCGGTTCTAATTTCACTGCTTTTAACGAACCCAATAAATCCATCAAGCGACTTACCGGATAAATCCAAAAAGCCTGTCCCTGATATTTTACGAGCTTTGCTACTGCCCTTGCAATATCCGTAATATCATACATTGTCTCATGACGAGCTAAACTCACATCAGAAGATTGGGGTATTGCTCCCTGCGAAGCCGTAAAATATGGTGGATTGATAAGAATTGCATCAAATCGCTCCACCCATTCAGGACCTTCAAGCTTACAGTAATCTGCTTCAACCAAAGAAATTTCCGTTTCTTTGTGATTTAATATAATATTACGGCGCGCTAAATCGGCCAGCACCGGATTAACTTCAATGGCCGTAATCTGCTTGGCGCCGAGAGCGGTCATGAGTAAAGGAATTACCCCTGTTCCCGTGCCTAAATCGGCATAGCGGCGCTTTTCACTAAGTTTTGGAAAATGCGCCAGCAACACCGCATCAATAGCAAAACGGAATTGATCGGTCCGCTGCCACAGCTTCATTCCGCCAATCAATAAATCATCAAGTCGCTCTGCATTATTCTTCATCAGGCAATACGATATCAGTCCACGGCAAGTCGATAGTACGACCTTCTTCCAGCTGTACTTTTACCGTTTTCTTGTTGCGATTAATCTTCAATACCTTGCCCATACCTTCATCGGTTACTACATCTTTACCGATGCCCGGCGGTTCTACAATAACGGGCGCCGCTTTCGTTTTCTGCGTATATAAATCGCCGCCCTTGTCATACAAATCATTTTCATAATTTAAGCAGCACATCAAACGACCACATACACCGGAAATCTTCGTTGGATTAAGGCTTAAATTCTGATCCTTAGCCATGCGAATCGATACGGGCGAAAAATCCCCGAGGAATGTGGCACAGCATAAAGCACGGCCGCAAGCACCGATACTGTTTAAAATTTTAGCTTCATCGCGCACCCCTACCTGACGCAATTCAATACGCGTACGGAATACGGTGGCTAAATCTTTAACCAAATCACGGAAGTCAATGCGTCCGTCAGCGGTAAAGAAGAAGATGATTTTGTTCATGTCGAAAGTATATTCAACATTGATAAGCTTCATCGGCAATTTGCGGTTGGCAATTTTCTCCAAACAAATCTCAAACGCCTTTTCTTCACGCTGCTTATTTTTTTCTACTTGTTTGTAATCTTTCGGGGTGGCCTTACGAATTACGCTTTTAAGCGGTTGAATTACCGATTCTTCGTCCACTTGGCGCGGTGCAATTACCACATCGCCGAATTCAAGACCGCGAGCCGTTTCAACAATAACACCGTCACCTAAGTTCAAGCTGGCACCACCGGGAGCAAAATAATAAATTTTACCCGCTTTTTTAAATCTAACACCGACTATGGTTGTCACTGGGTGTCCTCCTTTAAGGCTTGGCGAAGGGCAAGCAATACGCCATCCATAACCAAACCTGCTTTCACATTTAATCGAAGTGCCTCTTCTGCCGCCAGCGTTTCCCGCTCTACGGTCAATAAGGTTTTCACCTTCCATGACGATAAGATTTGCAGCAAACGCTCTTTATGGAGAGGACACTGTAGTACATCATCCGGCGCACCGGCTCTTAGAGCCATCATATCGCGCGCCAAGAGCCGCAACCAGCCCATTAACTCGCGCATGTCATCGCGTTTAAGGGATTCCGTTTGCAGACTCAACTGTGTAAAAAACAAAGCTTTCGGCAGCTGTTCCAACATTTTGACGGCCTGTTCCAATAGTGGCAACGTGCCTCTCAGGACCAGCTCACGAACCAAATCAGGATTGCCCTGACCGGCTCCCAAAGCTTGTTGTAAATCTTCGGTGAAGCCTTCCTTACGCAGTGCCGCCGTAATAATATCATTACTTACCGGCCCGAAAGGAACCAGCATGCACCTTGATTTAATAGTAGGTAACACCGAAGCAATTTGATTCGTTATAATTATGAAAAAAACATCAGCCGGCGGCTCCTCAATAGTTTTTAACATGGCATTGGCCATGACTGCATTAGCCGTTTGAAAATCTTCTACGATAACAACTCGTCGGCCGCCACCGGTACGCCCTAAATAGGAACCTAACAGCTCATACCACTGCTCTACCTTCAGCATATTCTTCATCGGCCGTAACCAAAAAGCCTGACCGCCATCAACGTAAATAGGAAGGCCTTCCGCTTCCGTTTTTTTCTCCGATTCGCCATCCGCTTGACGAGCATTCGCTACAGCTTCTAAAAACTGAGCGCCTCCATCAGCCGAAAAGACTTGTCGACCTATTAATAAAGAAGCTAAGCCAATAGCCGTATTTAATTTTCCCAAGCCCTTTTCCCCATAAAATAACAAACTATGGGGTAAGGTACCGCGCTCTACCAAGATCGTCAAATGGTCGATTATGGCCTTTTGACCGATAACTTGCTCAAAATACGACATGGTGCCTCCTCAATGTATTACAACATATTTATTATATACCGTGAAGCCCCTAAAAAACAACTCAAAGCGAAGGCTCTAAGTCATTCAATACGGTAGCTACTGCGTTATACACATCCTCATGAATAGCTTCTATGGTACGAAGTTTCATATGTTCATCGGCACAAGCTATACGCTGCCAATCATAGCGTGCCACCAATTCATCATAGGCCCCGTGAACACGGCCCAAATACGCATGGTCTTTCTCATGAATATCGCCGGTAGCGCCACCGGTTTTATGTTTGCGCTCCGCCATAAGTGCTTCGCTTACTGCAAGGGGCATATCCAGTAAACATACCGCATCAGGTCGCGGTAAGCCGAATTTTACGAACTCAAAATCTTCCAACCAGTCGAGGAATGCCTTGCGTTCCGCCGGGTCTTCATATTTTACCATTTGATGTACCATATTGGAGGTCGTATAGCGATCGGCTAAAATAATGCCCCCTTCTTCGTAGAAGTTTTGCCAATCCATGCGAAAAGAAGCAAATCTGTCCACAGCGTATAAAGAGCTGGCCACGAAGGGATTTACATCGGACGGTTTTTTACCGAAATCACCGGCTAAATACATCTTTACCGGCATGGCGGCCGGACTGTCGTAATTGGGAAAACTCACGGACTTTACCTTATAGCCTTCTTTGAGTAAACGTTCTTTCAATAGCGCTGTCTGCGTAGCTTTACCGCTACCATCGCCACCTTCAATAATTATTAAACGGCCCACAGGTCACACCTCATTTACTAATAATACGAATTGTTTTTAATGTTTTATCAGCGCAGCCATTTGGCAAAAAGCCCATGGCTTGCCGCTCCTTAATATAGGCCAGCACCGTCGGTGTAATTCGTTCGCCTACGCTGACAAAAGGAATCCCCGGCGGATAATAACTGATAGTCTCACCACTGATTTGCCCTGCCGCTTCTGTAAGGGCTACAGTTTCTGTTTTACTGTAAAAAGCCTCACGCGGCGTCAGCACCACTTCCGGACTTGGTAAACGCGTGCCTGCAGCCAATGGTTTTGCCTGAGAGACTGATTGCGCGCTATCCTTTACAGTAGCGGCCACCTTACTTACCACAACATCCTTACTTACGGCAGCTACCTTACGTACCGCGTCGACCAATCGATTAATGCTATCCTCCGTATCCCCCATCGTAATAAGCACCAACACATGATACGCCTGCACCAATTCAACCTCGATGCCTTCTTTGCGGAGCAGTTTTTCCGCTTCAACGCCGGTCAAACCGAGCTCGTAAAAATCAATGAGCACCTTGGTCGCATCATAGTCATATAAACCGGTAAAATCTTCCGCAGCCGGTACATTAATCCCCGGAATACGGCGCAATTCCCGGCGCAATTCCTGTGCTAATTGTTCCGCCTTGGTAACCAACTCGTGGCCTTCCGTCGCCATTTGCTGACGAGCCATATCAAGGCTGGCCAGGAATATATAATTCGGACTGGTACTCTGCAAAATCTGATGCACCTGCGTGATGCGTCGTTCATTGATGAGCGCCCCCTGTCCATGGAGCATCGATGTTTGCGTCAAGGATCCGATTAATTTATGAGTGCTCTGTGCCACTAAATCGGCACCACAGGCCAAGGCGCTTTTTGGTAACTGTTTGCCAAACGGCAAATGGGCGCCATGAGCTTCATCTACAAGGACAATGACACCTTTCTTATGAGCTAATGATACTATAGCTTCCAAATCAATGGCAATGCCATAATAGTTCGGGTTTACCAAAACGATGGCCTTCGCCTCCGGATGCGCGTTTAAAACTGTTTCTACTTCAACCGGTGTAGTCCCCAAAGGTACACCCCAACGCTCGTCAAACCGCCCTTTTAAGTAGACCGGCTTGGCGCCGCTTAAAATTAAACCGCCCATTACTGAGCGGTGTGCTTCACGGGGAATAATAATCGTATCACCGGGTCCCACCGTGCCCATAATCATAGTTTCGATTAGAGCGGTAGTTCCGTTTATAGAAAACCACGTATGGTCGGCACCATATAATCGGGCCGCCAAATCTTG
>NZ_SVCB01000064.1 GCF_015058545.1 Veillonella sp. | reverse complement strand
GCTAGAGTTCTGCCACCGCCTTCTCCATTTAAATATGCTGTAACAACTTTTAGCTTAAATTTAAAACTATATTTTGACATGAAAAAACCGACCTCCTTAAAATTAGATTTTTAGGTCTAACTTTAAGGGGTCGGTTCATTTGTAGGGTTTTCCATTTGTAATCGAAAATTAACGTTTCGAGAACTGGGATGCTTTACGAGCTTTTTTGAGACCGTATTTTTTACGTTCTTTCATACGTGGGTCACGAGTCAAGAAGCCGGCTTTTTTAAGAGACTGACGAAGTTCTTCGTCAACGCCGAGCAACGCACGGGAAATACCGTGACGGATTGCGCCTGCTTGACCGGATGGACCGCCGCCTTCAACGCTGGCGATAACATCATATTGTTCAACCGTACCGGTAAGGTTAAGCGGTTGTTTTACGATCAATTCCAAAGTCTTACGACCGAAGTATTCGTTTAATTCACGTTTGTTAATCGTGATTTTACCTGTGCCCGGTACCAGACGAACTCTGGCAACGGAAGATTTTCTACGGCCTGTACCGTAGTACTGAGCTACTGCCATGTGTATGTTCCTCCTCCCGGAAATTACCGAATATCAAATTCCAAAACTTCAGGTTTCTGAGCTGCATGTGGATGTTCAGGACCTGCATAAACGTTCAATTTACGATAAATTTGAGCGCCTAATTTGTTCTTAGGAAGCATCCCGCGAACTGCCATTTCCACAACGCGTTCAGGGTGTTTTGCCAACATGTTACCAAGAGTAACGAATGTGGAACCGCCCGGATAACCGGAATGACGGAAATACGTTTTCTGTTCTAATTTTTTACCTGTGAAACGAACTTTCTCAGCGTTGATTACGATAACGTGGTCACCGGTGTCAACATGTGGTGTGAAAGTTGGTTTATTTTTGCCCCGAAGAACTTTAGCTACTTCGGCAGCAAGGCGTCCTAAAGTTTTACCTTCAGCGTCAACAACATACCATTTCCGTTCGATAGTGTTCGGATTGGCCATATATGTGGTTTTCATGCTGCTAATTCCTCCTCATAACGACTAACTTTACCAAAAAGCATCCTGCTCTCTTTCCGGGGCTAATGGAATAAGATTCAAATGCTTACCGAAATATTATACATGGTTAGTACCAGTGATGTCAACCACATTTTAATATTTCTAGATATAATAATTTTTGCCCTACTTAGAATACTCTCGATAGAGAGAGTTCCCCGTTCAGGCAAAAGCTTATATAAATTTTTTATTCCTCTTCAATGATTCAAGAGGCGTTTCTCGTACAAAATCAAAATATTCTTACTTTTAAGCCTTTTCACCGATGATGCGCACTTCCGTCTCCAGATTAACGCCGTGTGCTTCCGCAACCCGGGCCTGGACACTGTGAATTAAATTCAGCACATCCTCAGCCGATGCCTGTCCTTTATTAATAACAAAACCGGCGTGTTTTTGGGACACTTCCGCATCACCTACAGCGAGGCCCTTAAGACCGGTCTGCTCAATCAAGGTCCCTGCAAAATATCCCGGTGGCCGTTTAAACGTGGATCCGGCACTGGCATATTCCAATGGCTGTTTACTTTCACGGCGCTGCGTCAAATCTTCCATGAGCGCCAAGATTTCATCCTTATCGCCTTCTTTTAAGCGAATATCCACTTCGCCGATGATTTCATGGCTTTCGTGGAAACGGCTGTGACGATAGGCAAATGCCAATTCGTCCGCATTATATTCCGACACATGACCGGCCATGTCGACGGCGCGAACCTTAGTTACCACTTGGCACATTTCGCCGCCATAGGCGCCGGCATTCATGAATACAGCCCCGCCTAAAGTACCCGGAATGCCGATGGCAAATTCCATACCCGTAAGACCGGCTGCATAGGCAAATTCCGACGCATCTTTTAACATATAACCCGCACTGACAGTCATTACACCATCAATGGCAGCCATAGTTTCACGCATATCGCTGAGCGACAAGACGACGCCGCGAATACCGCCGTCGAGAACCAAAACATTGGAGCCACTCCCCAAAACGGTAAGCGGTACGTCCGCTTTATGAATCGCCGCCAACACCTGACTCAGTTGACCCATGGTTTGAGGCGTCACAAAAATATCGGCCGGTCCGCCGATTTTAAACGTCGTGTGCGCCGCTAACGGCTCATGACAGCGGAGTGAACCGGACGATACAATTTGCTGTAAATCAGTATAAAGAGCTTGTAAATTACTGTTTAGCTTTTTCAAGAATTTTCATTCCTTCTGTAATAGGTTCACTGATAATACGATAAATGTCATTGGAAACTTGAGTCCAGCGTACATGAGCTTGTAAATATGCTTGAGCACCGGAGTTAGCCTGAATCATAGGCATTAATTCTTCCAATTTTTTACCGATTTCTTCCGCTTCAGGTGCTTCTGCCATTTTAGCGTACTCCCATTGCATCTGTTGCATCAAGAATTGTTCAATTAAACCTTTAGCAGTGCTGTCGCCTTCAACAGCTTCCTGAGCCGTCATCAACGCTTTATATTCTTCACTCTCACGCATTGCTTTCTGTAATTCATAAGCCTTATCATAATTCATTGTTTAAATTCCACCTTTCATTGTTAAATGACCAAAGTTTTTTAAATCCGGAAAATTCAACTGACGCATTGCTTCATACGCAATAATCGCCACCGAATTGGATAAATTAAGTGAACGGGCTTCCGCAATCATGGGGATGCGAATCGTATGGTCGTAATTCGCTGCCAACAAATCTTCCGGTAACCCTTTCGTTTCCTTGCCGAACACGAGCATGTCACCAATCTGATACTCTACTTCGGCATATGTATGTTTAGCTTTCGTCGTTGCATAGAAATAACGACGGTCGGGATATTTATCGTATACTTCCTGTAAATTTTCATGAACCTGTACATCCACGAGATCCCAGTAATCGAGGCCGGCTCGTTTCAAGTATTTGTCTTCCAGCTTAAAACCCAACGGTTTTACCAAATGTAAGGTCATGTGATTGGCCGCGCAAAGGCGGGCAATATTTCCTGTATTACCGGGAATTTCCGGTTCTACCAATACAATTTCCATAATACACTCTTTTCTGTCATTTAATCTATTTGGTCTAACATCTTATTTTACCTAATTATGGAGTATGGTTCAAGTCTTTATTGAGGCTAGGGTGCTTTATGTTTGAAAACACCACTTAGTATATTTCATTCTAAAATTTACTTAGCCGGCCGATTATTATTGACGAAATGACCGCTCTTGCCACCCGCTTTTTCCACTAAATAAACCGGCCCCATAACCATACTCTTGTCGATGGCTTTGCACATATCGTATACCGTAAGGAGCCCCACTTGTACAGCGGTTAACGCTTCCATTTCGACCCCGGTTTGACCTGATGTCTTAACAGTCGCTTCAATACGCACGGCCCGGCGCTTTTCATCAAGCTCACAAATAACAGCCACCTTGCTGAGCATCAAAGGGTGACACAAAGGGATTAAATCGGATGTTTTCTTGGCGCCCATAATCGCCGCCAGTTGAGCCACCGCCAAAACATCGCCTTTTTTCATAGTCCCCGCCTTAATGCGTTCATAAATCTCCGCATTAACCGATATATAGCCTTCAGCCACAGCCGTCCGCGAAATAACGACCTTCTCACTGACGTCTACCATGCGGGCGTTACCGGCTTCGTCAAAATGTGTTAATTCCATAGTTTATCCCCTACTCATTCAATCTATGGCAATGATGGAGTATACCTCACACACCGCCATTAAATCGTAAATATTATACAGCACTAACGTTTCTGCTGATTAACGTTGTTTGAAATATGTTAAATTTATGTAATTCAATCTATTTCTATGGTATCATTAATTATAACAGTAGTCTAATATTTAAATCACAAGGAGGCGTCTTTTATGGAAGTCAAATTAACGTATTACGGTCATTCTACCTTTATGTTATCTAACGGCAAAACATCTATCGTATTTGATCCGTTCTTCAACGGCAATACTTGGGAAAAAGCCAAACCGGAAGATATTAAATGCCAATATATTTTTATCAGCCATGGTCACGGCGACCATTACGGCGATGCGGACCTTATCGGCAAAGCCAATGATGCCCTCGTAATATCTACCGCCGAAGTGGCTCACAAAGCCGAAGAGGCCGGCCTTAGAGCTCACGCCATGCATTTGGGCGGCAAACACGACTTTGAATTCGGTTCCATCCGCCTTACCCCTGCCTTCCACGGTGCCGGTATTCCGGGCGGTCATGCAGCAGGCGTTATCGTTACTTTCTACGGTAAAACACTCTACTTTGCCGGCGATACTGCTTTCTTCAGCGACATGCAGTACTTAAATCGCTTTGGTCAATTGGATTACGCATTATTACCAATTGGTGATAATTTTACCATGGGACCGGAAGATGCACTACTCGCAGCGTCCCTCATCAAAGCAGACGTAACCATTCCGATTCACTACAAAACCTGGCCGGTTATCGACGAAGATCCGGATGCCTTTGTAGCGGAACTAAAAGCTAAGCACAATCAAAAAGGCCTCGTAGTTGAACCCGGTTCGACGATTACACTGTAAAACAGCCCGACATAAATCAGTCGCTAATTAAACATCATGGCAGCACCTATTATTTCATCGTAATAGGTACTGCCATTTTTATTTTACAATCACTTTTTTCAATATAATTTCACCACGTCCCAAAAAGTCGATTTTTATATCAAACATATCTATAAATCAAAAATATCAATCTACAGACCATGGACTATAGTCTCTCAAAAGCCAAAAAGGAGCTGATCTCAACGTAGAACATTGAGACCGAACTCCTTTTTAGTACTTCGTCTATCTTAATGCATACATACCATTACTCACAACTAAAAATCAATTCGATTACCTTATGGGGCACCTTATTTCTCGACTTTATCGACTACCGGGTCGTATTTTTCAAAAAAAGCGGCCAACTGCTTGCGCAGTTGTTGACGCTGTGACGGCTTCAAGGCGTATCGTTTGCCATTAAAAACTACTTCCTTGTTTTTAATAACAGCCCATAAGTCGTAAACCGGAGGTGCACTAGGCTTAACCTCAGCCAATTCATCTAAGGATACACCATAATATACAGCTAATTGCTTCAACGTTTCTAAATCAGGCTCGCGATAACCGGTTTCATAGTTGGAAAGGGCTGCATTGCTAATCCCTACACTATGTGCTACTTCCAACTGGATTTTGCCGGTCCTCATCCGAACTCGTTTAAGATTTTTGTATAACGCCATACTATCACGCCCGCTTCATTGGCCTATCATATACTACTCAAAATAGACAAATTCTGTTATTATTATACACCTATTTTTCAATAGGCGTAAATAAGTTAATTTGAAACTTCACAAATTGATGAATTTTATCTCAAATGAGCAAATGCTTTTTGACCAATGTCTTTGCGATACTGACGCCCTTCAAAGCCTACTTTGGCTACTCTTTCGTACGCTACATCCAGAGCCGCCTGCAAATCGGCACCAAGACCGACAATACCGAGTACACGACCACCGGCAGTCACAAAATGTCCATCTTTATAAGCGGTTCCCGAATGGAATATTAAGGTATTATCAGCAAAGCTCAAGTCGCCATCAATTACATCATCTTTATGGGATGTTTCCGGATAACCGGCAGAGGCCAAAATAACGCAAGCTGCGCTACCTTTTTTCCATGCCACCATATCTTCGGTTAAAGTCCCTTTAGCACAAGCCATCATAATCTCGCCTAAATCGCCGTCCAATAAAGGCAAAACAACCTGTGTTTCCGGATCGCCGAAACGGGCATTAAATTCTACTACTTTAGGGCCTTGCGGGGTAATCATAAGGCCTGCATATAAGCAACCTACATAGGGCATGCCTTCTTGTTTCATCGCTGCCACCATAGGTACCAACACCTTATCGTACGCTTCTTTAAGCAATGCGTCCGTCATTACCGGAGCCGGTGCATAAGTCCCCATGCCACCCGTATTCGGGCCTTGGTCACCGTCAAAAATACGTTTATGATCTTGCGAAGCAATCATCGGCACGACCGTGGTGCCATCTACAAAAGCCAATAAAGACGCTTCTTCGCCGCTCATAAATTCTTCAATAACTACCGTATGACCGGCATCGCCGAAGCGATTAGCGGAAAGCATGTCCACTACGGCAGCTTTCGCTTCCTCTACGGTCATAGCTACAACAACACCTTTACCGGCAGCGAGGCCGTCCGCTTTAATAACGATAGGTGCACCGGTTTCATCGATGAAGGCTTCCGCTTTCGCTACATCATCAAAGACACCGTAAGCTGCTGTAGGAATGTTGTATTTTTTCATAAGGTCTTTGGCAAATACCTTGGACCCTTCCAATTGAGCCGCTGCTTTTGAAGGGCCGAATACGGCAATGCCCGCTTCACGAACCGCATCGGCGAGGCCTGCTACGAGCGGTGCTTCCGGTCCGATTGCCACCAAGTCGATATTTTCTTTTGTCAAAAACTCAGTTACGGCACCAAAATCCTGCCAATCAATAGCCACGCACTCTGCCACATCTTCCATGGCTTTGCTGCCCGGAATGGCATATACTTTTTCAACCGAATCACTTTGAGCCAATTTCCACGCTAAGGTATGCTCACGACCGCCGCCACCAATTACACAAACTTTCATAAAGCCTCCTCATTAATGTTTAAAATGACGAACATGAGTGAATACCATGGCAATGCCCGCTTCATCGGCTTTAGCAATGGATTCTTCATCACGAATCGATCCGCCCGGTTGGATAATAGCCGTAATGCCGTGTTCTGCTGCCGTCGCTACGGTATCGCCGAATGGGAAGAATGCATCCGATGCGAGGACTGCACCCTTCGCTTTATCACCTGCTTCTTCGAGGGCAATTTTAGCGGCGCCCACACGATTCATCTGACCGGCGCCAACGCCTAAGGTCTGCTTATCTTTAGCAATTAAAATAGCATTGGATTTTACATGTTTTACCATCTTCCAGGCAAAGCGAAGTTCTTCCCATTGCTCCTCGGTCGGTTGAACTTTCGTTACTACGGTGTAAGATGCTTCATCTTCTTTCAAATCATCTTCCGTCTGTACCAATAAACCGCCGGATACTTTTTTCACTACTACTTGGTCGGCTTTCGGCTGAGCCAATTCAACGAGACGAATATTTTTCTTCGCCGTCAAAATGCTGAGGGCTTTCGCCGAGAATTTAGGCGCCATAATAACTTCCAAGAAGAGTTTACTCATTTCCGTAGCCGTTGCTTCATCCACTTCGCGATTTAAGGCTACGATGCCGCCGAAAGCCGATACGGAATCAGCTTCGTACGCTTTGACGTAAGCTTCGTGCAAATCCTTACCGATGGCAGCGCCGCAAGGATTAGTGTGTTTAATGATACAAGCAGCCGGTTCTTCAAATTCCCAAACCATATTCCAAGCCGCTTCCATATCTACGATATTATTGTAGGATAACTCTTTGCCGTGAAGCTGTTTCATGGCCCCCATACCGGATGCTTCGCCGATTTCTTTATAAAAAGCCGCTTTTTGATGAGGATTTTCACCATAGCGAAGGTCGGTAACTTTTTCATAAGCCTGTAAATATTCAGGCGGGAACGGCGTCTGACCGAGCTGTTCGCTGAAATAGTTGGCAATGGCCGTATCGTAAGCCGCTGTATGCGCAAACGCTTCTTTGGCCAAGGCAAAGCGGAAATCACGACCCAAGTCGCCGTCAGCTTTTAAACGGGCAATAACTTCGTCATAACGTTCCGGATTTACTACGATGCCTACGAAGGCATTATTTTTAGCAGCGGAACGAACCATGGTAGGGCCGCCGATATCAATGTTTTCAATAGCTTCTTCAAGAGCCACATTCGGCTTGGCAATGGTTTCACGGAACGGGTATAAGTTAACAACTACCAAATCAATCGGTTGAATACCATGTTCTTCCATAGCTTTTACATGTTCTTCATTGTCGCGTACCGCCAAAATACCGCCATGCACCATAGGATGCAACGTTTTCACACGGCTATCCATCATTTCAGGGAATTTAGTCAATTCATCCACTTGATGCACCGTAACGCCGGCATCAGCGATAGCGCGGAAAGTACCGCCTGTGGAATAAATGGTGACACCTAATTCCGCCAAGGATTTGGCAAAATCTACAATGCCGGTTTTATCGGATACACTGATGAGTGCATTTTTAATCATACAAGACCTCCTACAACTGACCTAAGCCAACAAAATTGCCCCAAATGGGCACAAAAGGACCGCCCAAGGGCTAGTCCTCAATGTGTACAATATGATTCTTAATCGATAATTTGTCCTCACAGAAGAGGGCCAGTGCTTTTTTATACGTTTTATGTTCTTCCGGTAAAATGCGGGCCGCCAAGGTATCTTCCGTATCATCCGCATAGACAGGCACCACGGCTTGCATAATAATGGGACCGGAATCCATTCCCGTATCTACAAAATGAACGGTACAGCCGCTCACTTTCACCCCTGCAGCTACGGCCTGTCCCTGTGCATGAAGGCCCGGGAACGACGGCAATAAAGCCGGGTGAATGTTTAAAATTTTGTACTCGTACGGTCTAATGAACGTTGGTCCTAATAGACGCATGTAACCTGCCAACACGATGGCTTCCGGCTCATATGGTGCAATAGCGTCGAGCATGGCTTTTTCAAAAGACTCTTTGGAGTCAAAGCCCTTGCGTTCTACTACGACGGTTGGTACACCCCATTCTTTGGCACGCGCCAACACCGGCGCATCGGCGTGGTCGCTAAGTACGACCACAACCTCTGCGTTGATTTCACCTTGCTTAATCGCTTCATATAAAGCGGCAGCATTGGATCCGCGACCACTGGCAAATATGGCAATTCGCTTAGCCAATGAATTCACGACCTTCCATAATTACACGTTCCGAACCGGCTTCTTCAATGCGACCGATTTCATAAACAGCTTCGTTTTGTTTAGCAAGCTGTGCTTTTACAGCCGCTAAATTTTCAGGGTCAACGACTAAAATCATACCGATACCCATGTTAAAAGTACGATACATTTCTTTAATATCTACATTGCCCCATTCCTGCAATTTAGCAAATACAGGGAGTTTAGGCCATGCATCGGCATTTACACGAGCCGTTGTGCCTTCCGGCAAGATGCGCGGAATATTATCATAGAAACCGCCGCCCGTTACATGAACCATGCCTTTTAAGAGGCCTTTACGAATAGATGGCAATACGGCTTTCGGGTATAAACGAGTCGGCGTCAAAAGTTCTTCGCCCAAGGTTTTACCGAATTCAGGAATTTCATCCTGCAAGGACATATTTTTATGATCAAATACAATCTTACGAACTAAGGAGAAACCGTTGGAATGTACACCGCTGGAAGGTAAGCCTAAGAGTACGTCACCGGCTTTAATGTTTTCACCAGTCAAAAGACGCGGTTTATCCACGATGCCCACGGCAAAACCGGCCACATCATAGTCACCGTCGCCATAGAAACCGGCCATTTCAGCCGTTTCACCGCCGAGCAAAGCACAACCGGATTCTTCACAAGCTTCCGCCACGCCGCGCACAATAGTCGCCACTTGTTCAGGAATTAATTTGCCCACCGCAATGTAATCCAAGAAAAAGAGCGGTGTCGCCCCTTGTACCAAAATATCATTGACACTCATGGCTACACAGTCCTGGCCGATGGTGTCATGTTTGTCCATCATGATGGCAAGGCGTAATTTAGTCCCTACGCCGTCGGTGCCGGATACGAGCATAGGCTCCTTCATATCAAAACCGGCCAACGAGAATAAACCGCCAAAACCGCCGATATCACCGACAACGCCCGGTGTATACGTACGTCTTACCGCCGCTTTCATAAGTTCGACCGCTTTATTGCCGGCATCAATATCAACACCGGCATCGCGGTAGGTAATTCCGCCTTTATTCGAGCACATATTTGCCTCCCTCATCTTCGTCCATAGGAACACTTACTGCATAATCACCGTCGAAGCAGGCAAAGCACAGTTCCGCTTCCGGAACACCGCTGACTGCACGGCACAAGCCTTCACTGCTTAAATAGTGGAGTTTATCCGCTTTAATATAATCTCTGATTTCTTCAATCGTATGTGTCGCTGCAATCAACTCTTTACGGACCGACGTATCGATACCGTAATGGCAAGGATATTCAATAGCCGGCGAGCTGACGCACATGTATACTTCTTTGGCGCCCGCTTCTTTGAGCATGCGCACAATGATGCCACTGGTAGTACCGCGTACAATGGAGTCGTCAATGAGAACGATACGTTTACCCTTAACCACATCGGCTACCGCATTGAGTTTCATGCGCACCGCCAATTCACGTTGTGCCTGGTCAGGTTTAATAAAGGTTCGACCCATATAACGGTTTTTGATAAGACCTTCGCCGAACGGAATCCCCGATTCACGAGCATAGCCTAAAGCGGCCGTCGTACCGGAGTCCGGAATGGACATAACAAGATCCGCATCATATTTTGTTTCACGAGCAAGTTCACGGCCCATGTTAAGGCGGGCCTGATACACACTCTGGCCGTCAATTTCACTGTCGGAACGAGCAAAATAAATATATTCAAACACACAAAGTGCTTTATTAATTTCTTTTTCCGATTCTACAAACAAGCGACTGCGCACACCGTTATCATCGATGATAACCATTTCGCCCGGCTCGATATGACGGATAAATTCCGCTTTAATCGCATCCAAGGCACAGGTTTCGGACGAAAGCACATAGCCGTGTTCGGTTTTACCGAGACAAAGCGGGCGGAACCCGTTGGCATCACGGACGCCGATTAATTTGTCGTTCGTGCTGATAACGAGGGAAAAGGCCCCTTCAATGCGACGCACCGCTTCAATAATACGGTCTTCCGTATTGGCTGCTTTAGAGCGGGCAATCAAGTTTACGATAACTTCCGAATCCATCGTAGTCTGGAAAATAGATCCGTTATCTTCCAACTCACGGCGAAGAGCCAACGCATTGGTAAGGTTGCCGTTATGCGCTACGGCCATGTCACCGCCCTGATAATGAATCACCAAAGGCTGAATATTTTTAGGATTATTAGAGCCTGTCGTAGAATAACGAACGTGACCGGAAGAAATGAAGCCCCCTTCTACATCCGGTAACGTTTTAATCGCTTCCGTCAACAAGCCCATGCCCTTGGTTACTTCAATATCTTTGCTATTACTGATGGCGATACCGGCACTTTCCTGGCCGCGATGTTGGAGTGCAAATAAGCCCCAGTAGGTAAAATTACCTATATTCAAATGACGGTCGTAAATACCGAATACGCCACACTCTTCATGCCACTTGTCAAATACAGAGTCGTAATGCATTGCTCTCTCCTATTAAGCGCGTTCGCCGGTAAGGCGGAATAACATTTCTTTGTAAGCATCTTCTACATTGCCGAGGTCGCGACGGAAACGGTCTTTGTCGAGTTTTTCGTTAGTTTCGCTATCCCAGAAACGGCAAGTATCAGGGGAAATTTCGTCGCCTAACAATACTTCACCGTTATGAACGCCGAATTCCAATTTAAAATCAACCAAGGTTACTTTTTTGTCAGCTAAGAATTTTTTAAGAACTTCGTTAACTTTCATAGCATATTTACGGATTAAAGCAATCTGTTCTTCCGTAGCCCAATCCAAAGCAAGAATTTGGTCTTCATTAACGAATGGATCGCCTAAATCATCGTTTTTGTAGCAGAATTCCAAGATAGGGCGTTTGCAAGGCGTACCTTCTTCGATGCCGAGGCGTTTGGACAAAGAGCCGGCTACGATGTTACGAACAATAACTTCCAATGGTAAAATCTGTAATTTTTTAACTAATTGGTCACGATCGTTAAGACGTTTAACGAAATGGTTAGGAACGCCTTCTTTAGTCAACAATTCAAAGAAGAAAGCGGAAATTTTGTTATTCAAAACACCTTTGTCATGAATAGTGCCTTTTTTCTCACCGTTAAAAGCGGTAGCATCATCTTTGTAATGTACTAAATATTCGTTAGCGTTTTCAGTTTCAAATACTTGTTTAGCTTTACCTTCATATAACATTTTCATAATGTGGCCTCCTGTGGTATCAGACTTCTTGTAAAAAATTCCTGCAATGTAAATCGTATACAATCAACGGTTAAACTACGGTTAACCATATACAGTAAAAATCAAGTGTATTATTTATTTAATTCCGCTTGTAGTTTTTCGTTTTTGGCAATAACAGCTTTTGCCATGTCGTCACGATATGTCTTGTATTGTTCTTTCAATTTAGCGTTTTGTGCGGCACCGATTTGAACGGCAAATAAAGCCGCATTTTTAGCGCCGTCTACGGCCATAGTGGCTACCGGCATGCCCGATGGCATCTGAACGATAGCCAATAAAGCATCAATGCCTTTTAATGCAGTCGCATTAAGCGGTACGCCGATTACCGGCAATACGGTGAAACTGGCGATTACACCCGGTAAGTGAGCGGCAGCGCCGGCGCCTGCGATAAACGCGATAGCCCCTTCTGCTTCCAAACGTGTTACAAATTTCTTAACTTCTTCCGGCGTACGATGAGCGGATGCAATAACCATTTCATAGTCAATGCCGAATTCCTTTAATACGTCGGCGGCTTTTTTCATAACTCCCAAATCAGAGTCACTCCCCATTACGATGCCAACTTTCATGTGTATACCTCCTAGCTGTAGAATAAAAACTACCCTGCGGTCAGAATTAGACTTTCTATCTAAATTCTAACAAAAGCCCTCTTATTAGTCAACACAATATCCGAATATATAAAGATTATTTTTTCTTAACGTTCGATACTATCCGAACATTAATATCGATATTTTTATAAAAAAAGATGTTCCCTTATTTGCATAAGAGAACACCTTGATTATTAATGTTCATGGGCATGTTGCGCAAAAGGATCTGGTAATTGTTCGATTCCCATGGCTTCTTTCAAAGCCGGCACAGCCTTAGGCATATATTGAACGATTTGATTCATTAACACATATAAGAGCTCAGGCTCAAACGCCGTATTGGAACTGATATAAATGCAGTCTAAATACACACTGTTGTCATCTTGTTCAACATAATATTTGAAGTTTTTGTAGATGCTGTTTTCACGATTAATAAAATCGGTAATAGCCTGATAATTCTCGGAAGTCACCACATTGGCGCCTACCACAACGCGAATAACGCTGTAAATCGTCGCATCAAGCAACACAAAGATAGGCATATCGCCCATATCAGTTTGCATATAGGAACGATATACAACCGTATCTTCTTCATCTTCAATGTTACGTTTGTCGAAGCAGGTAATATCTTCTGAAATCAAAAACTTTTCAAAAACTGCACTTTTCTCATTCTTAGCGTTTGCCACAATGCACCTCTTAGTTTACTTTTTCGGCAGGATCGGTTTCGGTTCCCAAAACTTTACCTAAAATAGTAGGATAGAATTCTTCCAAATGCGGTTCCAATACTTCAGCCAAAAGACGAACCAACAATTCAGGATTGAAGTTATTTTCAGCCGACGGAACACTGATATCCATATAAATCACATGGTCTTCGGCACCTAAATAATATTTGAAAATTTTGAACTGACCGTTTAATTCATTTAAGTATCTGCCAACCGCCTGACGACGATCTTCAGGTACCGCACCGGTAGTCACGATTAAGCGCATCAAATTGAACACCGTATCATCGAGCACCACAAACAACGGCAATTGTTGTGCGGCTACATCGAAATGACCGCGATATACTACAGAATTGGCATCATCTTGATGTTCTTCTTTAACAAACCAACCGGTTATGTTTTGTTCTGCCAAAAACTGATCAAATTTTTCCGCTTTACTGTTCATAACTTACACCCCTTAACTAATAAATATTATTCTTCAATAAATACGCAACGGTCGTTTTCAAACGCCTTAATGCGTACTAAAGACTGTACATCATAGCCTGCCCGCTCTAAGCGTTCACGGCCCGGTTGGAAGGATTTCTCAATAACAATAGCAATCCCTTCTACCGTATCCCCGGCGCTTTCCACTAACTTGCAAAGCCCCATAGCTGCTTCACCGCTTGCCAAAAAGTCGTCGATAATCAACACTTTTTCACCTTCCGGCAAGAAGCGCTTGGAGATAGTTACATCATAATTTTCCTCTTTAGTATAGGAATATACAACAGAATGATACACGTCATCTGTCATAAGAATCGATTTTTTCTTACGCGCAAATACCAATGGCACATCCATTTCAATCGCCACAGGCAAGGCTATGGCAATCCCGGAAGCTTCGATGGTCACAATACGTTGAATGCCCTTATCTTTGAAGCGCGCCGCAATTTCCTTACCCATAGCGACAAACAATTTTGGATCGATTTGATGATTCAAAAAGCTGTCAACTTTTAGGACGCGATTGTTCAGAACAATGCCTTCCTCCATAATGCGTTGTTTTAATAATTCCATGCGAAAGTCTCCTTAATTATTCTTCTTGATTATTCTACAATATCACTTCTTAAGCAGAAGGTCAATAAATTTGGCGGCTCCTTGGGATATCGGCAACAAACGAGAACGAACCAAAGCAATCTTGCGCGGCGGTACTACGATGTCCGTTTTAATTTCCACCACACGCCCTTCTTTGATTTTCTGTTTTACCAAAATATCCGGTACGAGCGATATGCCCATGTTAATTTCTACTAAATCCATCAGCACGTCGAGGCTGCCGAGCTCGAAGGATGGTTTTTTGAATGCTTTATTAGTTAGTTTGTCAAAAAACACACGGCTGGCGGCTCCCTGCGTCAACAGTAATAAGGGCTCCTGTAAGAGACGATTCACATCAACTGTGCCCATGCCTTTATAAAACGGGCCGCCTACGAAAATGTCCTGCATCGTTTGCAGCTCAATAACTTCCAGTTGCGGATTAGATTCCAAGCCTTCATACGTGTTGACAATAGCGAGCTGTACTTCACGGTTTTCCACCATAGTCACGCAATCAGGGGATGGACGGTTCGTAATCTGAAGCCCTGTCTCCTGTTCCTGTTCCTGCCATTTCTTAAAATACGGCAACAAGAAGTGACGACACAATGTATCGGTAGCAGCGAGTTTAACGCTTTCCTGTTCATGAGTCAACCGATCCTGTAATTGAGTCACGCCATTATCAAGAATGGAAAATGCTTTCGCCACTGTGTCAAACAATTCCTTACCTTCCGGCGTAAACGAAACCGATTTGGTCGTACGTTCGAACAGCACCATATTGAGTTCTTTTTCCAATTGTTTAATACTTTGGCTGATGGCCGATTGCGATACACCTATCTCTTTCGCTGCTTTTGAAAAAGACAGGTGTAAGCCCACCCCTAAAAAAGTACGATATAAATCAGTAGAAATACTCATTGTAATCTTCTCTCCTTTACAGCAACAACTATCACTCAAACCCCAACTTATTGTTCAAACTGCTTAGTCTCTTACAATTAATACCTTATTAATAAGTCTTAACTATTATTATAATATCATAACCACGTAACGTGTAATAGTAATTTCAAAACTATATGACAGTATTTTTAACATACTTGTTAATCGCTTATTTATTAATAAGTGAATATAATCACAAGAAAGAAATTATTAACTCCTCCTAATTAAATTTTTCTTTACTAAAAAGTCTAAACCGTATATACTAGAATTGTCAATATAGGTATATTATATCTATAATTAAACAACTGCACAATAGCCAGTACACCAATGACAATGTTAAGAGGAGGCTTATTATGTCAATTCATCGCATTTTCGTCCGCAAACGCGAAGGCTTTGCTCACGAAGCTACTTCCATGTATCAAACTATTCGTACGGAACTGAATATTCCTGTCAAAGCTGTCACTATTTACGAACGCTATGACATTGAAGGCGTATCTGACGAAGATTTAGCCAATGCCAAACAGCTTATTTTCTCTGAACCACCGGTAGATGAGCTTTTTGACACCCTCCCACAAACCGAAAATACACATATTATTGCCACCGAATACGTGCCGGGGCAATATGACCAACGAGCCGATTCGGCCGAACAGTGTCTTGCCATGTTAACCCTCAAATCGGGTGCCACCGTGCGCACGGCTCGCATGTTTGCCTTGGAAGGCGATCTCAGCGCCGATGATTTGGCACGTATAAAACATTATTATATTAATCCCGTCGATTCCCGCGAAGCATCGCTCGAACTTCCAACATCTTTAGCCCTCGATGTGCAGCCGCCAAAGCCGGTTGAAAGTCTTGAAAACTTTATCACCGCCGATGAAACGGCTTTAAAAGCACTTCGTCAAGATTTGGGGCTCGCCATGAGCGATGCCGACTTGGCGCTCATCCAAGATTACTTCGCCAATACGGAAAAACGCAATCCCACCATTACGGAAATTCGCGTACTCGACACCTATTGGTCCGACCATTGCCGTCACACCACGTTTATGACGGAACTTACAGATATTACCATCGATGACACCCCGGCAACAGCACCGATTCGCGCCGCTTTGGATGAATACATGGCGGGCCGCGGTGTTCTCTATACGAGCCGTAAAAAAGCTCGCACCTTGATGGATATGGCCACCTTAGCCGTTAAAGAGTTGCGTGCTCAAGGCGGTCTCAAAGAAATCGACGAGTCCGAAGAAATCAACGCCTGCACCATCGTTGTGCCCGTTGATGTGAACGGTAAAACCGAAGAATGGCTCTTATTATTCAAAAACGAAACGCACAATCATCCGACAGAAATCGAACCTTACGGCGGTGCCGCCACTTGTCTCGGCGGTTGTATCCGCGACCCGTTGAGCGGCCGTGCCTATGTATATCAGGCTATGCGCGTTACCGGTTCCGGTAATCCACTCACCCCGCTTGATGAAACCTTGGAAGGTAAATTACCGCAGGTACAGATTACGACCGGCGCCGCTCGCGGTTACAGCTCTTACGGTAACCAAATCGGTCTTGCTACCGGCGAAGTTCGTGAATACTATCATCCGGGCTATGTAGCGAAACGCATGGAAATCGGTGCCGTTATCGGCGCAGCTCCTCGCACTAACGTACGTCGCGAAGAGCCGGTACCCGGTGACATCGTTGTCCTGCTCGGCGGTCAAACCGGTCGTGACGGCTGCGGCGGTGCTACGGGCTCCTCCAAAGAACACGATTTATCCTCACTGGCTTCCTGCGGTGCGGAAGTACAAAAAGGTAATCCCCTTACGGAACGTAAAATCCAGCGTTTATTCCGTCGTCCGGAAGTTACCACGTTAATCAAACGTTGTAACGACTTCGGTGCCGGCGGTGTATCCGTAGCCATCGGCGAATTAACGGACGGTCTTTTAATCAACCTTGATACCGTGCCTAAGAAATATGAAGGTCTGGATGGTACGGAACTTGCCATTTCCGAATCGCAGGAACGTATGGCTTGCGTCATTGCCAAAAAAGACTGGGACGCTTTCCAAAAATATTGCGACGAAGAAAATCTCGAAGCTACCATCGTAGCGGATGTAACCGACAGTAACCGCCTCACCATGACTTGGCAGGGCGTGAACATCGTCGACATCTCCCGCGATTTCTTAAATACTAACGGTGCGGAGCAGCATCAAAAAGCCCATGTAGCTTCTCCGGTTGCCGGCTATTACAACACACCGGCCGTAACTGACCTTAAAGCGCATTGGCTCGACACCATGAAAGATTTAGCCGTAACTTCGCAGCAGGGTCTGGGCGAACGTTTCGACAGCACCATCGGTGCCGGTACCGTTCTCATGCCGTTTAGCGGTCTTTATCAGAAAACACCGGTTCAAGGTATGGCGGCTAAATTGCCGGTACTTCACGCGGAAACAACGACGGCCAGCCTCATGACTCACGGCTTCGATCCGTTCTTATCCGAATGGAGTCCGTTCCACGGTGCGCAACAGGCTATTCTGTTGGCCGTTGCCAAAATCGTAGCCCTCGGCGGTGACCGCTCTACAGCGTACTTAACCTTACAAGAATATTTCGAACGTTTAAATCAGGATGAAACAGCTTGGGGCAAACCGGTAGCCGCTTTACTCGGTGCCTATAAAGCCCAAAAAGAATTGGGCATCGGTGCCATCGGCGGTAAAGACTCCATGTCCGGGACTTTCATGGACCTCACCGTGCCACCTACCCTCGTAGCCTTTGCCGTTACAACGGCTCATGTAGATAATATTTTGTCACCACACTTCAAAGAAGCGGGGCACAAAGTATTTCATGTGGACTTCCCACGCAAAGAGGACGACACGCCTGACTTTGATGTATTTAAAGCTCAAGCCGACCGCATCACCAAAGAAGCGCGTGACGGCAAAGTGGCCGCTGCTTATGTAGTAGAAGCAGGCGGTATTGCTGCAGCCATCACTAAAATGGCCCTCGGCGATCGCATCGGCGTAGAACTTAGCGATGACGTAAAAGATATCTTATTCGCTCCGCACAGTGGCTCCTGGATTATTGAAACCGACGAAGCTACAGCTGCTGCCTGGGCTAAGGAAGCGTATGTAACAGTCCTCGGTACCCTCACCAAGGAACCTGCCATCAAAGTGGCCGGCACCGAACTTGCCTTAGCGGACCTTGAAGAAGCTTATGAAAGCACGTTGGCACCAATCTTCCCATTGACAGCTAAATCCGGTCAAGGTGAAGCCGTTGCTTATATTCACGATCAAAAAGCGAAACCGCGTCAGGCTCCGGCTATTGCCAAACCGCGTGTTGTTATTCCGGTGTTCCCGGGCACGAACTGCGAATACGATTCGGCCCTTGCCTTTGAACGGGCCGGTGGTGAAGCGGACATCGTCATTATCCGCAACCGCACCGTAGCGGAATTGGAAGAATCCATTCAGGAAATGAAACGCAAATTGGATGAAGCTCAAATCGTCTTCTTCCCGGGTGGTTTCAGTGCCGGTGACGAACCGGACGGTTCCGGTAAG
>NZ_SVCB01000003.1 GCF_015058545.1 Veillonella sp. | reverse complement strand
TAATCAGCATATCGGTGAAGCGATGATTGAAATAGTGAAAATCGTTTATCCTGAGTATATTCAAGCGGATTCGATTCCAAAAAAATTTTAGTTATTAAAGGATGTAATTTGAATAATTAATTTGGTGAGCGGTATGGAAAGAAAAAAGAAACAAGTTATCAGTATTTTAATATTGATAGTACTTCTGTTAGGGATAATTATTATAGCTCTTCATTTGGGTACCATTAAGGTGCCCGTGTTGGGCGGTTTGCAGAGTATTTGGCAAGGTTTGGGGATACCTGTAACGGTAACCAATCCATTAGAGCCGGAGCAGGAAGCGGTGCTGTGGTACATTCGCATGCCACGTATTTTAATAGGGCTTATGGTTGGAGCCTCTTTAGCATTGGCCGGTGCCGTTATGCAGGGAATTTTCTCTAATCCCTTGGCTGATCCGGGGATTATGGGTGTTTCGGCAGGGGCCTCACTAGGTGCTGTTATTGCTATTTCCTTAGGGCTCACTTCAATGGGGATGTTCTATATGCCGATGTTTGCCTTTGTTGGTGCGTTTATGGCTGTTAGTATTACTATTTTATTAACTATGCGAGGCGGTCGCGTGGAGACCGCTACATTATTATTGGCCGGTGTTGCCATTAGTATGTTGTTGGGGGCTTTTACATCCGGTATTTTGACACTGATGAATGAATATCGGTTGCGTGAATTTTTGTTTTGGATGGTAGGCGGTCTCGATTTCAGACGTTGGGAACATGTTTTTCTCGCTATTGGACCGTTTCTTATTGGGACGACAATTCTAATTACATTGGGACGTCAATTGAATGTGTTGGTATTAGGTGATACGGAAGCAAAGGCATTGGGCGTTCCGGTTATGCTATATCGGTTAATTTTCTTGTTTTTAGCATCATTTATTACAGCTACCGCGGTATGTGTTAGTGGTGCTATCGGTTTTGTAGGGCTTATTATTCCTCATATTGTTCGAATTTTAGTAGGGCCCGATCATCGTGTATTGTTGCCGGTTTCAGCTTTAGCAGGGGCACTTTTTTTCATATTTTGTGATACGCTCGGCCGTGTATTGGCGGCTCCTAGCGAAATTAGGGTAGGCATTATGACAGCTTTGTTAGGGGCTCCGTATTTCTTGTATCTGTTACGTCGTGTTCGTCAAAAAGGAGGCATTTAAATGGAATTAAGTGTAGAACATCTAAGTGTGTCCTTGAGTAATCAACAGATTTTACATGATATCTCTTTAAAAGCTGAAAGTGGTGAGTTTATCGGTATTATAGGGCCTAATGGTTCGGGTAAAACAACTTTTTTAAAAGCGCTACGCGGTTTATATCCTTTTACGGACGGCTCGGTTATATTAAATGGTGCTTCGATACCCCATCAAAGTGATAAACAAATTGCCCGACAAGTTGCTTACATGCAACAGAGTGTAAATTTGAATTTTGGCTATACAGCTAAGGAAATTGTTATGACCGCACGCTATCCATTTTTAAAGTGGTGGCAAAACGAGTCCGCCAATGATGAAAATGTTGTTGAAGCTGTTATGAAAAACGTTGGTATTTGGCACTTAAGGGATCGTGCAGTGAATGAATTGAGTGGCGGCGAGCGGCAGCGTGTATTTTTGGCAAAGGCGTTAGCACAGGAAACCGAGCTGTTATTACTCGATGAACCAACCGCAGCTTTGGACTTAGTATATGCTGATGAGATTTTCAGGCAGGGGCGCCAATATTGTGAATCAGGTAAAACTATTTTTATTGTTGTTCATGATTTAGAGTTGGCTGCTAAATTTTGTACGCGACTTTTATTGATTTCAGAAGGTCACTTAGTGGCGGATGGGCTGCCTAAAGAGGTATTGACGGCTAAAAATTTGAAAAAAGCTTTTCATCTGTCTGCAGCTGTGTATGAAGATCCATATTTTACACAGCAACGTATTTTTGTGTTCCCGAATGATGCAACTGATATTGAACCGTATCGTCGTGGAAATACATTGCCGCCTGATATGACGGTAGAGTTAAATGAATAGTAGGAGTCGATAACATGAGTGATATTAATGTAATAGAGCAGGGAGCACAATTTAAACAAATTCTATATCCTTTTTCGGCAATTGTAGGGCAGACGGACATGAAACGTGCTTTGATTTTAAATGCTATTTCACCGGCTATCGGCGGTGTTTTGATAAAAGGGGAAAAAGGAACGGCTAAATCAACAGCTGTACGTGCATTAGCGGCTATTCTGCCACCGTTAGAAACTGATGGGGCCGAGTCGATGCAAGTTGTGGAATTACCGATTAATGCTACCGAAGATCGCGTGGTAGGAACAATAGATTTGGAGTATGCCTTAACTGAAGGAAAGAAAAAATTTGAGCCCGGTATATTGGCGAAAGCTCACAATAATATTTTGTATGTAGATGAGATAAATTTGTTGGACGATCATGTGGTGGATGTTCTTTTGGACGCAGCTGCTATGGGGGTCAATACGGTTGAACGAGAAGGTATTAGCTACTCTCATCCGGCGAAATTTATATTAGTAGGCACTATGAATCCCGAAGAAGGTGATATTCGCCCACAATTATTGGATCGTTTTGGTTTATCGGTAGATGTTAAAGGTGAGCGTGAACCCGAATTACGTATGGAAGTTGTAAAACGACGTTTGGCTTTTGAAAGCGATAAAGTTACTTTTGCGGCATCGTACAAAGAAAGCGATCGAGAATTGGCTGAAACTGTTGTTAAAGCTCGATCTCTATTATCGCAAGTTAGTGTTACAGATACGGTATTACGCAAGATTGCCGCTTTATCAATTCGTCTTAATGTTGACGGACATCGTCCGGATATTACGATGCTTCATACGGCCAAAGCGTTGGCTGCATATAATGAGCGAACCGAGATTAATAATGATGACTTGAAAGTGGCGGCACAATTGGTATTGCCGCATCGTATGCGCCGCCGTCCGTTTGAAGAGCAGGGCTTTGATTGGAGTAGTGTTACTGATATTTTGGATTCAGAAGATTAATTTTTTAGTGTGCAAAAGCGCTTAAACAGTGTATAGGTGGGCATTATGGCAGCGACTGTAGAGAGAGCTTTAGCTATGGCTCTTATACAACCAAAAATAAATAGTCTTATAATTTCAGGTCCGACCGGTGTAGGTAAGAGTTATCGTGCCCGTAAATTGTTACAACAATGGAACATTCCGTATCGCACAATTCCTGTGCATATTCAAGCGGAGTCGTTGACCGACCATATAGATTTGGAACAAACTATTCGAGTCGGGCACTATGTAGCCGGCAAAGGTTTGTTTAATCAATCTGTAAAGGTGTTTTTTATCGATGACTTTCATTTGATTCGTGAATCTTTACGGCACTTGCTATTACAACGTATTCGAGAGATGGGTGGTACCTTAATCGGTACCGTTAATACAGCAGAAGGGAGTTTAACTATTTCTGAGTGGGAAACTATAGATCTACATGTAGCGATGGAAAACCCTGGTGAAGCAAAACGGTTGGCTGTATTGCGAGATATCTTAAATTCCGAATATACTGAGTCGATGATGTCGGTAGCGGATTTCAGAAATGCTGAAACCTTGATATCGGAGATAGTGCCGTCCGAGGCTATATTGCAACTCTGTATCAGCTATATAGTAAAATCCGGTGCGGTAGGCAATACCAATGAATTTTTACTGGCAGTTGCTGCAGCTGCAGTGGCGGGGTTGGACCAAAAATCATATATTTTACCAAAACATGTGGAGGAAGCTACGCTGTATGTGCTACCTCATCGTATGCAACAACAAACTGAAACAGACAATCAGCAATATCAATCTTCTGATAGAGATAATAATCAATCAGAAAACAATACCGATAATGATATGCGGAGTGATGAGGAAAATACTTCGGATAATAATTCACAAGAACCCAAGCAAAATAGTGACACCGAAAGCAATCAGAATGTCGAAGCAGCCGAAAACGATGAAACTAAGGATAATCAAGATAATCAATCACAGTTTGATTCAAGTGGCGATTTAGATAGTTCCAATGAATCGTTTGAGAACGAAAGGCAAGTTGATTTTGACAATCCGGATGATAGTCTTGAAAGTAATGGTATAAACAATATATGGCCGGAATTGATAGCGGCTATGAATCAAAACTTAATGGGTTTACGCTTAGAGGCCAATGAAACAATGGATCGTAAGGCTCGGAAGGGATCGGGCAAGCGTTTACGTACAAAAGCCGGTGATTGTGGTGGTCACTATGTTAGAGCTATTCAACATCCGGAACCTTTAAAAGATTTAGCTTTGGATGCGACTATACGAGCAGCGGCGCCGTATCAAAAATTACGCCGTTCAGAGTTACAAAATAACAGTTCGTTGGCCATTCAAATCAAGCAACCGGATTATCGACGTAAGGAACGTGAAAAACAAGTCGGAGGTCATTATCTATTTGTTGTGGATGCCAGTGGTTCTATGGCGGCTCGCAAACGAATGGAAGCAGTTAAAGGTGCAATTTTCAGCTTATTGCAAGATGCTTATGAGAAACGGGATAAAGTAGGGCTTATCGTTTTTCGCAAGGAGAAAGCGGAATTAGTATTACCGTTTACCGGTAGTATTGAACTGGCAAGACGACTATTGGAACATTTGCCTACAGGTGGTAAAACACCGCTGGCAGGGGCTCTGGAATTGGCCTATAGAACCTGTGAGCAGGTTTTACGACGTTCACCAACCGAAAAAATTAATATCCTTATTGTAACCGATGGTCGGGCGACTTATGGCGAAACTGATAATCCGGTAAACGAAGCATTAGCCTGGGCGAAGGCTTTTGTTGATTTACCGGTGGGGACTTTGATTTTAGATACAGAGCAGGATTTTATTCGTCTGGGAATCG
>NZ_SVCB01000063.1 GCF_015058545.1 Veillonella sp. | reverse complement strand
TTTTATGAAAATAAATAATTTACATGGAGGGTTTTATGGAAATAAATGACGTTTTAGCGCGCATCAATGAATTAGCCCATAAGAAAAAATCCGGTCAGGAATTAACGGAAGCCGAATTAGTAGAAAAAAAAGAATTATATCGCATCTACTTAGACTTCATTCGCGGCCAGGTTATATCGCAAATGGATCGTGTTTCATTCGTTGATGAAAAAGGTAATATTACCAGTGCCAAGGATGTGGCGGCCGCCAATCAGGCTAAAAATACCAAATTAAGCTAATACACAAAACATTACACTGATAAAACAAGAAAATCCGGTGAGCACCCTGTGTTCACCGGATTTTTTTACATTTTATAAATGACCTAAGCGGTGCATTACGTCATATACAATCTTAGCTAAGCCATGCATTTGTTTTTTAGGAATGCTACAAGCGGCAATACGAATGCCGTGTTTCAAAGCGATAACATAAACATGTTCTTTAGTAAGTTCTTCCACGACTTCTTTAGCATGTTCGGTCGGAATGGTTAAGAAGAAACCGCCGCAATATGGCAAGCATGGCAAGCCTAATTCTTTAGCTTCCTCAGTAAAAATGTGAGCACGTTCTTGAACAAGTTCACAGTATTCGGCACGTTCCGCTTCATGAGCCGCCAACTTAGCCGGATCCATAACAATATTGGCCATGGTCCGCATAGCAGGACGGCAAATATTAGACCAAGTAGCACGCGATGTTAACGCATTAATTTCCTTAAATTCAGCCGCCACATCAGCATCGGAGGTAATACCAATCATAGCCCCTACACGTTGACCATACATAGTGAAACCTTTAGATAAGCTGTAACATGCTACTACCAAAATTTCTTTCGGCAATTGACTGAATTTCTTGAAGAAACGACGAACGGTCTGTTTTTCACCGGAATAATCGATATAGGCTACGTCGCAGGCGATGATAAATTTATTTTTACCATTGCCGATTACTTCTTTAGCAAAGGCAATTACTTTATCCCAATCTTCATCGGTTAAGCTGAAACCGGTTGGGTTATTCCCCGGTGAGTTGAAGATAGTCACTACATTTTCCTGTTTAGCCGCTACTTCCAATACTTTAGCCTTGAAGCCTTCAAAGTTGAACTTCAATTCCGCATCGAATAAAGGATAGGTTTCCAAATGGCGATGATTATCACCGCAAATTTGTTCATACGCACCCCAATACCAATCGGCGGTCAAAACGATATCTTCCGGATTGGTATAATTGTGCACTAAGTGATGAATCCCGCCTGTACCACCGGCCGTGGCCACAGCTTCTATTAAGGCATCCGGTCTGGATTCGCCAAAACATTCGCTTTTAGCGGCTTCCAAGAATTCAGGTAAACCAGCAATCGGTGCATATGCCACATATTCATTACGCGGCAAGTTTAAATATTCTTTTTCTACTGCTTTCAAAAAGACAATATTGCCTTCTTCGTCCATAATGGAGCCCAAGGTACCGTTAAGCACATTTTCTTTGCCATTAATTTTAGCATCTTCTTGCGCCCGTGCATTCATGACAAAAATATTGTCCTTTGCTTTTTTTCCCCTTGCGTGTGTTGCTGCCATACTCATAGTCATAACCGACACCATCCCATCTGTATTAATCAATTCCTTACTTAATAATAGCGAAAAAAAAAGCACCTTACAAGAGCAATCAGTTGAAAAATGACAAAATTATGATGTTTTTTGAAAAGAATATTGTATACAATATAGGCTATGCATAAATCATGTTTAAGACGCAAGTTAACGTGTACTTTAGAGCATAAACGAGGCATCTTTTTTCAATTTTTGCATACAAAAAACCGTGAATATCACCCAAAAGGATAAATATTCACGGTTTAAATTGCTTATAGCGTTTTCACAAAGTATGTGACACAAATTCTTTCTCAGTCCTTACATTATCTGTAAGACATCAGTGCAACAATTAGAAGTTGTAACCGATACCGGCATGGAAGCCTTTAACGGAACCATCACCATTATCTACACTGTATTTATCATATTGATAATATAAGCTGAGATCGAATTCATTATTTAATGCATAAGTAGCACCTACTTGGTAAGTATTTTTAATATCATTACCAAAGCCTACTTTTGCAAAACCTTGAAGACGATCTGCCAATGGCATATGACCGATTACCCCAACTTGTAAACCTGTTTCATGATCACCACCGGCTTTAATGTAAGTACCGCCTACATAACCATTAAAGTTAGGATGGAATTCATAAACAGCATTTAACTGATGATCTTTTACATCACTGCTCTGATCAAGGTTAACTTTATTATAAGAATACTGCAAAGCCCATTTGTCAGTTAAGCCGGTCTGCAAGTTAACGCCAAAACCGTCAGCATGACCGCTTTCACCGGTTACACTCTGGGAGAAGCTGTATTCAACACCAATCTTGCTGTCACCTTCGTTAATGTCTGTTACAGGCACAGCAGCTGCGAAGGCAGCACCTGTTAACATTGTAGCAGCTAAAGTAGCAACTAACACTTTCTTGTTCATAGAATTACCTCCTCTGTACACACATACACGCTTAGCAACCAACTTAGCGTTTCATAAATGTAGGGATTTCAGGACCTACACCGAATGGAGATTTAACAGCACCTGTTTTAGGTTGTGCGCCGAAGCCCGTAGCTACAACAGTAATCTGTACACGATCTCCTAAGTTTTCATCTATTACGGAACCGAAGATAATATTAGCTTCAGGATCCGCTGCTTCGGAAATGATTTCAGCTGCTTCGTTGATTTCGAACAAGCTCAAATCACCGCTACCGGTAATATTCAAGAGAATGCCTTTGGCGCCTTCGATGGAAGTTTCCAACAATGGGCTGTTAATAGCCATTTTAGCTGCGTCAACAGCGCGGTTTTCACCTTCGCCGATACCGATACCCATAAGAGCTTCGCCTTGGTTAGTCATGATAGTTTTAACATCAGCAAAGTCAAGGTTAATAAGACCAGGTACGGTAATCAAATCGGAAATCCCCTTAATACCTTGACGAAGCACATCATCCGCGGTACGGAATGCTTCGTTCAAAGGAGTTTTCTTATCAACAACTTGTAATAATTTATCATTAGGAATTACGATAATGGTATCCACTTTGCTGGTAAGCATTTCAATACCTTTATCAGCCTGGTTTTTACGACGTTTGCCTTCAAATGTGAACGGTTTGGTTACTACGCCAACAGTTAAGGCGCCCATTTCACGCGCACATTCAGCTACGATAGGAGCCGCACCGGTACCGGTACCGCCACCCATGCCTGCGGTTACAAAGACCATGTCGGAACCGGAGAGGGCTTTAGTAATTTCTTCACGACTTTCTTGGGCTGCTTCTTCACCAACCTGAGGGTTAGCACCGGCGCCAAGACCTTTAGTCAATTTTTCACCTAATTGAATTTTTATATCTGCTTTAGAATTATCCAAAGCTTGCGTTTCTGTATTAGCTACAAGGAAATCTACACCTTGAAGACCACTGTCAATCATACGATTTACGGCGTTACTTCCGCCGCCACCAACACCAATAACTTTAATATTTGCGAATTCCGACATTTACGTTCCTCCTCCTGTTGCCCGTAAAATTTATATGCCCTTTATTTCAAACAACATGATTATGTTCAATACTATTATAACTAGTTTCATTTCATTTTACACTATTTTTTTTATTTTTTCTACTCTTTTACAATAAAGTATACCTTATTTTGTGCGTCTTGACAAAAGCAAACGTCGAATGGCTGCGGTATTTTGAAATAAACGCAAGCCAAAGCTGATGAGTGCTACATAATAAAGGTCAATGCCCACAAAATTTCCCAGGAATACTAAGAGTGCGGCCAATAGTGAATTGGAAAAGAACCCGGTCAGAAATATCGACAAATTAAATATTCGTTCCAAAGCGGCACGCGTGCCACCAAATACACTGTCCAAAGCGGCCAACAAAGCAACCGATGTATACTTTGCATACACCGGCGGGATTTCAAGCGGTGACATTACACCGATAATAATACCCACTACCAAGCCTCCGACGATAAATAAGTACATCATTATTTTTTATCGCCTCCTTGCTTGACTGCCTGTAAATGTTCTTCTTTAAAAGTACCGTTAAAAGCAGGCACGATCATCTGATTTACTTCCTGAATCTTCAGTTCAATGCCCCAATACTTCAAAGACTCAACCACACCGCCACGCATGGTGAGCGCTGCGGATAAAGTCTTCGGATCCCCGATTGCCTTAATTACAAAGGGCGGTCCAAACACCTTGCCGTTAACCATAACCGTCGGTCCCGCACAACGTACTTCCGATGTGCCGGTTAACCGCTGGTCGTTAACCGCAATGGCCTCTGCCCCGCCGGCTCGCAATTCATTCAGAACACGTAAAAGGTCTTCGTCATGAATTAAGTATAGGTTCGGGTTTTCATTGTCTTTTACCGGTATTTTACTGTCATTAATAGTGATTATCACACCGGGTCCGGTCACATCTGTAAGGCCGGCCCGCTGCTTCAATAAATTGATGTCGCTGACCACGCTGGCCGACGCATCACCTTTTTGTATTTTTTCTAATTGTTGCCGCAGCTCATCACGTTCTTTTTCCGCCGCGGTCAGTTCACGTGCTAAATCTCCTGTTCGCTGCAAATGAATATTGCTTTCCGCTATGCTTTGCGTCATTTTATACTGACCGACCAACATAATCCCCAGCAACATGCTTACAGCCGCTATTGCCCAACGACCTTGCTTTAACATGCTTCCTCTTCCATTATTTCTTTAAGGCGTCTTAATAAACGGCGCCTTTACATTGACATCCAAATATTGTGCTGCCACACCGCGAGCCTTCACATCACGCAGCATATTTTCAGATAAAGGCCCTTTTTTATCCATATCCGATGTATCGCCTAAATGAAGCGGCAATCCATCTACCATATAAGCAATTAACTGATTAACATCACCTACATTAATTTCGGCAATCTCCTTACGACCTTCATCGCTTAATGAATTCAAATAGGACAAAGCCCCTTTAATGACCGGCGTATCAATTGTATCACCTAATAATACATTGCCCAATTTGATACCGGAGATAATCGTAGCTGACGTATCTTCGATGGCCGGGCCAAGATTAATGACTTGACCTTTCGCATCCAAGGTGGCAAAACCGAACTGCGTCGCCACTACCGCCGCCGGCCGACGTTCTGTTACATTCACTTGTAAAGTAAGCGGCAATACATACGTTACTTTAACCGAGTCAACCCGCAAATCATGCTGTAACCGTTCTTCCAACTGGCCGGCATTAATCTGCAACAGGTTAATCGGATATCGTATATTACCGGCCGCCATCACATCTGATACAGTTACATTCTTACTGCCCGTCACTGTTATCGTGCCAAACGGAATAGGCAAAATAAATAAAAGCAACCATAGTAATAACAAGCCACCGCCGATTAATACAACGCGACGACGCCATGCATGAGGATGTTTCGGTGGCTCCGGCGGTTCGCCGCCATCGCGATAATACCCGTTTTCATCGTGACCGTCCGGTGATGAATAGGTGCCATCAAAATCATATAAAGGTCGATTCGCCCCATTGTGGTTTCTTGGCGAATGTATCGATTGTTGCTCCCCATGGTAATTCGGCGAAGAATAGCCTCCCGGCGATTGTTCACCGGGCGGTCTGAATGTGGCCGTAGGATTTGGTTTTACTGGCTCCACCGGACCGGAATGCTGCCGATTATCTCTATTCATCTCAGTATCTCCAGTTTACTTAAAACTTACCTAAACCGGCGGTGAGCAGAATTTTTTCACATAAGGTAGGAAAATCAATTCCCATAGCTTTAGCGGATTTTGGAACCAACGAGGTCGCCGTCATGCCCGGAATTGTATTATATTCCAATACAAACGCTTCCCCTGCCTTATTGGTCATGAAGTCGATGCGAATTACGCCGGAGCATTGTAATTCACGATAAACAGTTTCACCGATAGCCTGTAATTTTTTAGTTAACGCTTCATCGATCGGAGCCGGTACCAAATAATCGGTAGCGCCGGTCGTATATTTTGAAGTGTAATCATATTCACCGGAATGTGGTCTGATTTCGATAACCGGTAAGGCTTTACCTTCCAATACGGGAACTGTAAATTCATGACCGTCCAAATACTGTTCTACCACCAAAATATTGTCGTATACGAGAGCTTCTTTTACACCTGCCGTAAGTTCGCTATCGTCACGTACAATGGTTACGCCGATGCTGGAACCTTGGGTAGCCGGTTTCAAAACAACCGGTAGCGTAAAGTTAGCTTTAATATCTGCTACAATGTCAGCTTCATTTTGCGTGGCTGCATTATAGGATTTTGCCGCAGCCGTCGGAATGCCGGCGCCTACAAACACATCTTTACTGATTTTTTTATTCATGCCTACAGCTTGCGCCATAACGCCGGAACCGGTATACGGAATGCCGGCCATTTCAAGTAAGCCTTGAAGGGCCCCGTCTTCACCGAACTTGCCGTGCAAGGCATTGAATACGATTTCGCCACCTAAGGCTTTAATATCGGCTAATAATTGTTCCGGTACCAATTCCAAAGTTTGCGCATCATAACCTAAACTACATAACGCTTCCGCAATGGCTGCACCGGTTCGACGAGATACCTCTGCTTCTTTAGAAGGACCACCCATTAATACGATAATTTTTTTATTTTTCATGATTATTCCTCTTCCAATGCTGCCAATAATTTAGGTCCGTATTGACTAATGCTGCCGGCGCCCATAGTAATTACCAAATCATCAGGTTGTAAAATTTGTTTTACCCTTTGCGGCACATCATTTACATCCGCAATATAATGAACATCCTGACCGGTAGTAGCTTTCACCATATCCGGAATAGAATGGCCGTCAATACCGGCAATCGGATCTTCACCGGCACTGTAAATATCCGTGATAAATAATACGTCCGCATTCACAAAAGCTTTACCAAATTCTTTTAACAATAAATTAGTACGGGTAAAACGATGTGGTTGGAATACGCAAACTACGCGATGTGATTCCAAGGCTTTGGCAGCACTCAACGTAGCGGCAATTTCCGTTGGATGATGAGCATAATCATCAACTACCCAAACGCCTTTTACATGGCCTTTCGTTTCAAAACGACGTTTCGCGCCGGTAAATTTAGCTAACGCTGCCACAACTACATCGGCGGGAATGCCACAATCGGTAGCCATAACAAAAGCGCCCAAAGAATTTAACGCATTATGCGTACCCGGCACTTTAAGACGAATAGTGGCAATCACTTCATCACCTTTCACGGCTTCATATACCAAAATGCCCTTCTCATAATGAATATTGCGTGCCCGGTAATCATTGGTTTCACCAAGACCGTAAGTAACAAACTTTCGGTCTACACGAGGCATCACTTTCTGAATCGACGGATTATCGCCACATACAACGGCTTTACCGTCCTTAGGTAATTTACCGACAAACTCACAGAAAGCATCCAATAAATGTTCCATTGTACCGTAGTGGTCCATATGGTCATTTTCAATATTGGTAATGACGATAGCCTTCGGATTCAATTTCAAGAAGGACCCGTCACTTTCATCGGCTTCGGCGATGCTGTATTCGCCGCGACCCCACTGACTGCTGCCGCCCAAATAATCCACTTCCCCGCCGATAATAACCGTCGGATCAAGCCCGGCTTCCACAAAAATCTGCCCCAACATAGAGGTTGTGGTGGTTTTGCCGTGCGCACCGGCAACAGCAATGCCCTTCGTTATATCCAACACGGCTTTAACGATATCGGAGCGATGTAAAATCGGAATCTGTAATTCCTGAGCTGCCATAAGTTCCGGATTATCTGCATGGATGGCCGTAGAACGAACAACCGCATCAACCCCTTTAACATAGTCCGCATTATGACCGATGTGAATGGTGGCGCCCATTTTACGGAAACGCTCGGTCACGGCCGACTCCTGAATATCGGAACCGGATACTTCAAATCCCTGACTGATTAAAATGTTGGCAATGGCCCGCATACCTGAGCCGGCAATGCCGATAAGATGTATTTTATGAATACCATTTAACATGGTGCAATCTCTCCTATTCTTTATTTTGCAATTTCCAGCGCTAATTGGGCTATATCGTGAGCCGCCGCCGGTTTTCCCAACGACTTGGCTGCCGCCGACATATGCCCCAATTCATGCGGATTGTTCATGAAGAATTCGATTTCACCAATCAAATCTTTACCTTGTAACATTTTATCCACAATCATACGAGCCGCTCCGGCACTTACCAACGCCCGCGCATTATACGTTTGATGATCTTCCGCCGCATAGGGGTACGGAATTAAAATTGACGGAATGCCTCGCACCGTAAGTTCCGCAAGGCCAACTGCACCGGCACGAAATACGGCTAAATCGGCAGCCGCCAAGGCTTTCGGCATTTCATGCAAATACGGCAAAATTATTGATGAATCACTGTAGGACTCACCGTCTTTAATATGTAATGCTTCAAGGACCCGATCATACTCACCGGACCCGGTTACATGAATCAATTTAATCCCCTTGCGGTTTTTAAAATACTCATGTACTTCAATCATGGCTGTATTAATACTGCGTGCCCCACGAGAGCCGCCGGCTATAAGAACGGCAAACTCATCATCTTGTAAGTTAAAAAACTCACGGCCTTCCGCTCGGGTATCAACCAATACTTCCGGACGCACCGGATTACCGGTATAGACAAGTCGCTTCGCTTTAGGAAATGCTTTTTTGGCATCTTCAAAACCAACCGCTACTACATCGACAAAACGGCTCAGTATTTTATTCGTAATACCGCCGATGGTGTTTTGTTCCTGAATAAGGGTCGGTACCTTCCGAAGAGCTGCGGCCAACAAAATCGGACCGCACACATAACCGCCCGTACCGATTACGATATCCGGTTTGAACTCCGAAATAATGCGCCCGGCCTGCCACAAAGAACTAAGCGTTTTGCCTAGTGTCACCAACGCATGCCACGACAAATTACGATTTAAACCTTCTACCGGCAATGTTTTAAAAGGAATTCCCTCTTTAGGCACTAAAGTAGCTTCGAGGCCTTTATCGGTCCCGATATATAAGAATTCAGCCTCCGTCATAGCGGCTATTTCTTTATAAATGGTAATGGCAGGATAAATGTGACCACCCGTGCCACCTCCTGAAATAATTATACGCTTCATGACTAAGACCCCTTCTTATTAGCCAACATATCAGCTAATGCATGTACTTCATTTTTAAAATCATCGCCTCGTTCTTCAAAACAATGATACCAATCAAAACTGGAGCATGCGGGTGATAATAAAACCACATCACCCGGCAGAGCAAGCTCATGACCTTTAGCTACCGCTTCGGCCATAGAACGGACGCGCAAAATGTTTTCAACACCGGCCGCTTTAGCCGCTTCCTCAAAACGTGCTGCCGCATCACCCATGAGAACCAAGGCTTTGGCATGGGTTTTAACCATAGCCATAAAATCGGTTAAATCCGTCATCTTATCATAGCCGCCGGCCAGCAAAACAACAGGCTCCTTAAACGATTCCAATGCTTTAATGGCAGAGTCCGTATTGGTTGCCTTCGAATCATTGTAATAGGTAGCGCCCTCGATAACCGTAACCCGTTCCAAACGATGTTCCACGGCTTTAAAATTAGCGATTACATCATGCAGCTGCGCAGCAGTAATCCCCAAATCATAGGCCAACGCAATGACTGCCAAAATATTTTCAATATTATGACGGCCCGGCAAATGAATATCCGCCGCACTGATAACAGCTTCCGCTTCATTATTGCGAACGGCAAACAGCTGATTATCCGCAAAATACGCTCCATCCGTCACACCATGTTCCTGACTGATGCAAAGTACTTTGCCCGGTACGCGCGGTACCATCCCCGCCACTAACGGATCGTCCATATTGAGAACCGTTCGTTCCTTCGATGTTTGTTGCTTAAACACATTCTCTTTAGCCGCCTGATAAGCTTCCATGGTTTTATGGCGCTGCAAGTGGTCCGGCGTAATATTTAACATAATGGCGCCCAATGGTTTAAATGTTTTTACCGTTTCCAATTGATAGCTGGACACTTCCGCCACCAAATAGCCATCTGCCGGAATTTCATAGGCCGCTTCACTCAATGAGTCGCCAATATTCCCGCCCACCATGACAGGCCGACCGGTTTGTTTCATAACTTCGCCCAATAAAGTGGTGGTCGTAGTTTTGCCATTTGTGCCGGTAACGGCGAGAATCGGTGCTTTGGAAATGTCATAGGCCACTTCCACTTCGCCTACAATATCCATGCCCCGTTTAGCCGCTTCCACTAAAATAGGAATGGTAAGGGCAATCCCCGGCGATACTACAATACGATCAACAGCCGCCAATAAATCATTATCCTGGCGGCCGGTAATAACGGTTACATGAGCCTCTTCCAATAGTGCCTTTTCAGCTGATGTAAACGCAACTTCTTTATAATCGTTTAAAGTAACGTCAGCCCCCATTAATCCCAACACATGAGCGGCCCCGATGCCGCTCCGACCTGCGCCTAACACTAAAATTCGTTTACCCTTGTACTCCATGATTACGCCTACCTATCGCATTACATAAATTAACAAACCACATACGGCAAACAAGCAACTGCCAAGCCAGAAACGGCTTACCACTTTTTGCTCACTCCAACCGGACAATTCGAAATGATGATGAATCGGACTCATTTTGAAAACGCGTACACCACGTGTTTTAAAGGACACAACCTGAATAATAACAGACAACGCTTCCATTACGAAAATACCGCCGATAATAATGAGCAATAATTCCGTTTTAGTTAAAATAGCCATCCCCGCAAAGGCACCACCCAAGGCCAAGGAACCGGTATCACCCATGAACACCTTAGCCGGATTAGAGTTGAAATATAAGAACCCCAGTACAGCACCGCAAAGGGCAATACCGAAGAAGGATACGCTCGGCTGTAACGCCAGCATGCCGATAACGGTGTAGGCAATAGCCGCAGCCGCCGACGTACCGGCTGCCAAACCGTCAAGACCGTCGGTCAAGTTAACGGCATTCGTAGTCCCCACAATAATGATGAAGACCAATACATAGTACATCATGCCTAAATCAAAAGTCGTATTTACAAACGGAACCCAGACGGTGGTAGGAATTACCATCACTTCCGTTGCAATATAGCAGAATACGGCAGACATAATAATCTGTCCCAATAATTTCTGTTTAGCCGTAAGACCTAAATTACGTTTTTTCACAGACTTAATAAAATCATCTAAGAAGCCCAACAGGCCATGACCTAATGTCAAAAACAACAATACCCACGTAGCCACTTGAAACGGTGCAAATACAAGAACTGTTATCACCATCGCCAAAAGCATGAAAATACCACCCATCGTAGGGGTACCCGCCTTAGCTAAATGGGCTTGCGGCCCGTCTTCACGTATGCTTTGTTGTGCATGTAACTGCCGTAACAACGGTATTCCTATTTTTCCGAGTATTAACGTTATTACCAAGGAGGTAATAAACGCGAATAATAATTGCATGGTCATTCGAACTATCGCTCCTTACATTACGGCCTTTATTAAGCCGATTAACTCACTATTTTTACATGGTTTTACAGATTTGTTATCTGCTTTAGCTTTATAGAAAAACAAAGCCGCTATCTATGGTAGTACATATAAGGCTGTAATGCAAATATAATTCTCGTTTTTTTGAAAAACTTCGGCTACAAACTACCACAACCGGACAAACGTCTTTATTGAAGTGCCTCACGGTCTTCAAATTCATTGACTACCCGTTCCATGCGAAGGCCACGGGAGCCTTTAACTAAAATGACATCCCCTTTAGCGCGCACATCGCAATATACATTAACCATATCTAAATGGCTGTCGCAAATTTTAGCTATGCGAATGCCGGCCGCTTTCGCTTCACGAGCAATAAATTTTGCGGCCTCACCAAAAGTATATACTTGATCGTAACCTTCCGCCACCAGTAAACGACCGATTTCGCGATGATGTTCTTCAGAAAACTCACCGAGTTCAAGCATATCACCGAGCATGGCGATTTTTCGTTTACCGTCGAGCTGCCCCAAGGCTTTAATCGATTCGGCCATAGACATAGGATTGGCATTATAGGCGTCATTAAGGACAACGAAGTCACCAAAAGAAACAATTTCCTGGCGCATCGGCATGCCTTTAAACGAACCCAAGGCCTTGGCGATTTTCTGTGAAGATACACCCAAGGAACGGCCTACCGCAATAGCCGCTAAGGCGTCATATACATTGTGTTCCCCAATCATCGGCAAGAATACATCGAATACTTCATCAAAACTGCGGCAAGTAAATTTGATACCATCTTTTTTATAACGCAATTTGAAACCTGAAATGGTAGCCTTTTCTTTGATGCCGTAATAGATGATTTTGCCATCGGTCAAATTCCCCATCTGACGAACAAATTCATCATCTTCATTTAAAATAGCCGTTCCGTCAGCCGGAATATGCTGAATCAATTCGCTCTTAGCTTTGGCGATGTTTTCACGAGACCCTAGGAGTTCAATATGACTATTGCCTACATTCGTAATCACGCCTACCGTCGGTTCGGCGATACGAGCCAATTCATCAATTTGACCGAGGCCGCGCATCCCCATTTCCACCACACAAGCTTCATGGTCGGCGGTAAGTTGCAACAATGTTTTCGGCAAACCGATTTCATTATTAAAATTCTTTTCGGTTTTAAGAACATTAAACTTACTGCCAAGTACAGCGGCAATCATTTCCTTCGTTGTAGTTTTACCGGATGAACCGGTAACAGCCACTACGGGAATATCAAAACGACGACGATGATAATTAGCCAATTGCTGATACGCCAATAGAGGCGATGCTACTTCAATGCAGATGAGATCTTTGGCAGTATGCCCCGGCTTTACCAAGGCACCGAGCGCTCCGTTGGCCTTTGCTTGCGGCAAAAAATCATGCCCGTCAAAAGTGTCACCCGTCAAAGCAACAAATAGCGAACCTTCTTCAATGGTACGTGTATCGGTGGATACATTAGTAAATACTGTTGTTTCACTTGCTTTCCCGTTGTAGGTACCGCCTGTTACGGTCAACACCTCCCGGAGCGTAAACTCTGCCATTTTTATCTCTCCTTTAATGCTTCACGGGCTACTTCCCGATCGTCAAAATGAATCGTTTTATCTTTTAAAATCTGATAATCTTCATGGCCCTTGCCGGCTATGATTACCACATCACCTGCTTTAGCATCCTTGATAGCGGCATGAATGGCGCTGCGGCGATCCGTAATAACGGAATATACCGAACCTTCCCGCAAACCTTCTTTTACACCTTCTGCCACTTGAGCTACGATTTGTTCCGGATCTTCTGTACGCGGATTGTCGGAAGTTACGAAGATTTCATCACCATACTGCGCGGCTATACGCCCCATAATCGGACGCTTCGTGGCATCACGGTCACCACCGCAGCCAAATACTACGATAATGTGACGCTCCACAATTTTTTGAGCTGTTTGCAGGATATTTTCCAAACCGTCCGGTGTATGCGCATAATCCACAACAACGGCGAACGGCTGACCTTCTTCTACCAACTCAAAACGGCCCGGTACTGCCGTGAAATCGCTCAATGCTTCAATAATGGCTTCCATCTTCACGCCTTCAAAGAGACAAGCACCGATGGCCGCCAAGGTATTGTACACATTGAAAAGACCGGTAATACGCATGTGAATCGGATATTCTTTACCTTCATACACAATATCATAGGCACTCGTCTTAGCCGTAATGGTAAGGTTTTCACCTTCCAAGGTACCTTTCCCTTTAGTGCCGTACGTAATGAGCGGTGCGGAGTTTTTCGCCATAACCCGTTCTCCGTAAGGATCATCGATATTAATGACAGCCCCTTTATTTTGCTTATGTTGATTTGGTGCGCTTACCTGTTCAAACAATTTACATTTGGCGGCCAGGTAATTTTCAAAGGTTTTATGGAAATCGAGATGGTCTTGTGTCAAATTTGTGAAAACAGCTGTGTCGTATTCCACGCCGGCTACTCGGTTAAGCGCCAAGGCGTGCGAGGATACTTCCATAATACAATGAGTTACCCCTTCGGCTACCATTTGCGACAAGATGTGCTGTAAATCAACTACATCAGGCGTCGTATTGTGAATCGGATAGGTTTTATCGCCAATAACTACGTGAACCGTACCGATAATCCCCACTTTGTGCCCCTGGGCTCGTAAGATATGGCCGATAATGTGGGTCGTTGTGGTTTTACCGTTTGTACCGGTTACCCCAATCATGCGCATCTTACAACCGGGATAGTCATAAAAAAACGGTACACATTGCTGCATAGCGATTCGTGTATCGTCAACGGTCAGTACACTTACCGTAGCCGGTACATCAATCGGTTCTGACGCCAATATAGCTACCGCACCGGCTTCAACGGCTTTTTGTACATAATCATGACCATTTACATGAGCACCGGTAAGGCAGATAAACAAACTGCCCTGTTTTACTTCGCGTGAATCCGCCGTAATATGGCTGATAACTGTATCGGTAGCTCCTTTGACGCTTACGCCGCTTATCACATTGATTAATTCTTGTACTGTTTTCACAATATTCCTCCATCTCAAACAAGGAAAGCAGCTCACGTCCGGAGCTGCCTCATACCGTAGTTTAGTCCCTGATGCGTGCAGATACATTCACATCACGTTCTACAGTAGTACCTTTGCTGTTGTACACAAAAGCATCGGGCAAAACCATTCCCAATTTATCTTGCGCAATCTGTTGAATCCGTGTAGGTGATTTCAATTCCGCCACTTCCAGACTCAACTCTTCATTATCTCTAGTCAATTGAACAACTTGTTGTTGCATGCTTACCAATTCATAACCGGCACCGGCTTTCACCACACGGCCTCCCAAAACAGTAGCACCTACAACACCCACCATAGCTAATAACACTAAAATTTGTTTCAATTCCGGCGACGCGTTACTAAATACACCAACCTGCTTCGCTCTACGTGTTGGTGTTGGTATATATGGTCTCGCCGTCGGTTGTGCAACACGTACACCAACTGTCTTTCTCGCTAACATATAATCAACCTCCCGTTATCTATACCTTCTCGGCTACGCGTAACTTGGCACTCCGTGCTCGCGGATTCGCTGTTACTTCTTCATTGCCGGGCTCAATCGCCTTATTTCTTGCTTTTACGACTGCCACATGATGGCAAACACAGACCGGCAGTTCCGGCGGACAAATACATCCGGTACTCAACTCCTTAAAGGTCTGCTTCGTAATTCTATCCTCTAATGAGTGGAAGGTAATAACACCGATGCGACCGCCCGGTTTTAATAAATCCACTGCATCTTTAAAACTATCTTTTAAAATAGCCAATTCCTGATTCACTTCAATGCGGATAGCCTGAAATGTTCGTTTGGCCGGATGCGGACCTTCACGGCGTGCCCCGGCGGGAATGGCTTGTTTAATAATTTTGGTTAATTCACCGGTGGTAGTAATCGGTTTTTCAGAACGAGCCGCTACTATGAATTGTGCAATTCGTTTCGCCCATCGCTCTTCCCCATAATCCTGAATGATTCGCACCAAGTCAGCTTCACTGTAGCCATTGACTACATCCTGAGCCGTCAAGTTCCCCTGCCTATCCATGCGCATGTCCAAAGGACCGTCCTGCATGTAGGAAAACCCTCGTTCGGCTGTATCCAGCTGATAGCTTGAAACGCCTAAATCAAAGATAAACCCGTCTACTTCCGTAATGCCGCGGCTCGTAAGGGCCGTTTTTAAATCTTTGAAATTAGTGGGAATCGTCATAACTTGGCATTTCAAATCTCTTAATCGTTCCGTCGCGGTCGCCAACGCTACTTCATCTTGATCGAGTCCGATGAGTAAACCGTCAGCGGCCAATTGCTCGCCTAACGCATGAGCATGACCGGCTCCGCCCAGCGTGCAATCCACGTAAATCCCATGGGGATTCGTTAATACAGCGTTCACTGTTTCGTTAAGCAATACGCTTACATGATGAAATTCCATGGGTCCGCTCCTTTCCGACTTTCAAATTATGTCTTAACCCTTAAATTACAAGAAGAAATCTTCCATGTTTTCCGATAATTGTTCCATATTATCATCCATGTCTTCCTGGTAAGCCAACCAATGTTCACGGTTCCAAATTTCTACGTGATCCCCGATACCGAGTACCATCACTTCTTTTTGAAGTTTGGCAAATTCACGCAGTGTAGCCGGTACCAAAATACGACCTTGGCGATCGAATTCCAACTCGGTAGCATTGGCAAAAAGTTGACGTTTAAGCCCACGAACACCGGCTTTGTTGTTCGGTTGCTTCATCATCTGCATGGCCTTGGCGGTAAATACTTCGGTCGTATAAATGGCGAGACAATTATCGTAGCTCTTGGACATAATACAGGTTTCGCCTAATTGTTCGCGCAATTTTGCAGGAATAATTAAGCGTCCCTTCGTATCAATGGTATGTGAATATTCACCCATGAACATCATTGTCTCACCTCCTTTTACACTTTCCCTATCTTATCTACCACTATATGGTAAATTCTACCACATTCCCCCACTTAATAACAATAAAATCTGCAAATTTTAGCGAAATTTAGCAAAAAAATCTTTTAACCAAACATTTAATCGTAAATTGGCTCCACTATTACGATTTTTTGTTCTCTCTTTTAGTTGATATGTGCGAAAAAATAAGGTTTTATTTTTTGAGGTCCTCCACTTCGCACCACCACAAATAAAAAATCAGTGACAAATACCACTTTTTGACACCGATTATTTTCAAAACCTTCAGCCCTTGCTAAAAATCCCCCACTTTTTGGAACGCAGCAGCACCACTTTTTGGGATACAGCCGCCCCCACTTTTGATCCTCTACAGTCTCGTTTTCGGCACACCGGCTCTTTTTGGTGCATTGCCTCTCTAACGCAGAAAGACTCCGGTTTTCAGTATTCATTTACTTCATGTGAATGCAATCTTTTTTCATCATTTATGATAATTATCTATATCAGTCAAAAATAATGCTTACATCTGCTATACTATACTTAGACAGATAAAATGATTAAATTAACCCCTTACATGCTTACTATAGAAAGGACTAATTCTATGAGCATAGAGAAAACACCGCATACGACTCACGGCTCACGCTCTCACGGAACTACCAGGTCGCGCAGTCATCAACATCAAATAAAACATGATAAACACTGCTCCCGAGGTCCTTCCGAGTTTCAAATTATGTGCGAACCGTTTGTAGCGATTCACCGTAAAATGGAACTCCTCCTTGACTACGGTCAGTTACTCATGCAAAACGGCGCCAACACCAATCACATTCAACGTGATATGATGCGCGCCGCCTCTTACATGGGCATTCCACCTCAATTTGTTCATATTCACATAACCTATATGACCTTAATGTTGAACATTAATGATGAAAAGCACTCTTATACGGTTTTTCGCAAAACACCGTTACATGGGGTGAATATGACCATACTTTCAACACTTTCTAAATTAACCTGGAAAGCCATTGAAAATAATTACAGTCTCGATGAATTCGAAGATCATTTGAAAACGATTAAGGCCGCACCGCCTAAATATCCGACGCCCCTACTCGGTCTGGCAGCAGGTCTTGCGTGCGGTGCCTTCAGCATTTTATTCGGTGCCACTTGGTTAGCCGCCTTAGTAACCGTCATCTGTGCGGTCATCGGTTTTATAACCCGCTACATTTGTCATCACTATCAAATCAACTTTTATTTTGGCATCGTAGCGGCCTCCTTTGCCGCCACATTTACAGCCAATCTGATTAATACCACCTTTGAATCAGGCAGCATCGTGTATGCTATGGTCAGTTGTACCCTCTTTCTGATTCCCGGCGTCCCTCTGATCAACGCTGTAGATGATATGATTAATAACCATATTGTATCCGGTATGACAAGGGCCATGCATACGCTTTTAATCGTTAGCAGCATGTCCGTCGGTATCGCCATGGCTCTATATTTCGACCATGTCTCCACCTTTACCCACCTAAATATTACACCGGTTGTAGTTACACCGATTCAGGCAATCGCCGCTGCCATTGGGGCGGTAAGTTTTGCCACTATTTTTAATACACCGTATCGGCTACTTTGGGTAATCGCTATAGGCGGTACCATCAGCGTCATTACGCGGAACATACTCATAGTGGATTTCGGTTTTACCATCGTCGGCGCCAGCTTTGTGGCATCCGCCATCATTGGTTTAATAGCCTTAAAAACATATAAATTATTGCGAACGGCTCCTTTGATTTTATCGATTCCGTCCGTAATTCCACTGATTCCGGGCGTACTCTTATATCGTTTCTTGTTCGGCTTGCTCACCATTAATTCGCTTACTCCGGATAATCTGCTATTCGCCTTGCGCAGCGGGATTACCGGGGTCTTCACCATAATTTGTATTGCCATCGGTGTAGCCATTGCCCACATTATTGCCAGAAGCTATTTGGATCGCAAAAAGGAGATTTCTTTGCACAAAGCGCTTCGCGAACGGCAGAAGTCGCTTTCGGAATAAAAAGAGTTGCCCCGGCATTCTTTATCGGTAAAATGGCACTTTGAATTGCTGAGATATAAAAATATATCGCCTCCACAGGCTTGGTTTTTCTACGAAAAAAGACCCTTTGGAGGCGATATATTTTTTATATAAAATCATCATACAGCAAGTACGATAGTGCCATTTTACTTGCTAACATCGTTGCCGGGGCAATTCTTTTTATTTAGGCGAGCCGCTCTTTCTGCCAAAGCGACAGCGCCTTTATGCAAAGAGTGTGGGGTATCGGGAAAAGGGTGAGCCGCTCATACTGCCAATGCGAAGGCGCCTTTGTGGCAAAGAAAGCGGAGGTGGAGGAGTGTGGGTGGATTTAAAATAAAAGCTAAATGTGATTTAGGCATAAAAAAGGGGCGTCCACGATTTGTGAACGCCTCTTTTGCATAGCTTGGATTGCTAGTTTTGTTGTTATTAAATTATAACTGAGCTTCGATAGCTGCTTTTAATTCGTTTTGTGGAATGTAACCGATTTTGCGGTCTACTACTTCACCGTTTTTAATGATAGCGAATGTAGGCAATACTTCGATGCTGAATTCTTTAGCTAATTCTACCACTTCGTCAGTGTTAACTTTAGCGAATACAACTTTGTCGCCCAATTCTTCGGACAAAGCTTCAAAAATCGGCATCATGCGTACGCAGTAACCGCACCATGGAGCCCAAAAGTCCACGATTGCTACTTCTTTAGAAGTTACGGTATCTTTAAAGTTTGCTACTGTTAATTCTGTTACGTTTGCCATAGTTAAATAACCTCCTAAATCAACAAATTTACAAATTGTTGAAAATAAATATCAATATATGTGTTAATTATATTAAACTACAAATTTAGTTGCCGGTCAAATCTGAACTAAAACACAGTCCTGAATGACTTCAAAACCAAGCTCATTGGCCTTAGCCACTACGGCCGGTTTATCTGCCCCCGGTTGCAACCAAACTACCGAAATCCCCAACTTTTGGCAATCATCCAAAGCCTGTAAACCTACAGCCTCGGGAACGACAAAATCCACTACTTCGGGAACTTCCGGTAAATCGTGAAGTGACGCATAACAAGTGGCGCCATCGATCTCATTTACATTAGGGTTTACCGGATATACTTTATATCCGTGATCACGCAAACAAGCATATATTTTATAGCCGAATTTTTCTTTACGGCTTGTTGCGCCCAGTACTGCCCAAACTTTTTTAGTCAGTGCTTCTTTTGGTGTCATCCTATCACCTCAACTCTCTATATTTATTATATCAAAACATCGAAATTTGTCAATTTAATTTGATTATTTTTTAGATAATTATTATCAAGACTACAATTCAACAAAGCTTCCCATGTGAGTCCGCCGAATTTGTCTAATTGGGATGATGAAACTAGTCCTGCCGCCAATGCCAAATGCCCCAAAATCATAGACGCACTATAGCCGCTCATTCTCAATTCACGCAAGGTTATACTCTGTTGCCTTTTTGATAATCGATAGCCTTCCTCATCAACAATTAAGGGCGCATGCGCATAGCGCGGCGCCTTGGCCCCCAGGCACTCATAGAGCCACAATTGACCGGCCACAGCCGGCAATAAATCATAGCCGCGCACAATATCAGTAATGCCCATAGCTATATCATCCATAACAACGGCTAAATTATAGGCAAACATGCCATCGGCGCGACGAACAATAAAATCATCTTGTGCCGGAATGAGTTCTTCCCGTTGCGGTCCTTGCCAAAAATCAGTAAATTCATACAGTCGCGGATCTACTTTTATGCGCCACGAAGGATTCTTACGCTCACCTAAAGTCTGTCGTTCCGCATCACTCAAATTGCGGCAACGACCGTCATAATGCGCAATCCCTTCATGACCATGAGGAGCCGATGCAATGCTCTGCAATCGGGCGCGGTTACAAAAACAAGGATATACAAGACCTTCCGCCTGCCATTTGGAAATCTGAGCTTCATATAAAGGATACCGTTCACTTTGCCAATACGATTCATGAGGACCACCTACGCGCGGGCCTTCATCCCAAGTAAGCCCAAACCATTCTAAATCATCCAGCAAATCTTCCCCATACTGTCTTTTCGCGCGCTGTATATCGATATCTTCCATGCGCAAAACATAGGTACCTTGTTGCTGTTTCACCTGTAGCCACGACAGCATGGCAATCCATAGATTACCTAAATGAAGATATCCCGTAGGGCTTGGTGCGAATCGGCCTTTCACCGTACCATTCTCCGTGTCAATCATTGTGCCAATTGCTCCCAAATTTCATACAATTCAGCCAATTTATTAGTAACCACTTCCATTTGCGCCGCCGTTTCCGCCATGGCTTCCGCATCTTCCTGCAAAGCCGGATTTTGTATTTGCACTTCGTACATTTTCAGCGTAGCTTCCAAACGGGCAATTTCGGTTTCTGTTTCTTCCAATTTTTTGGCTTGCATATAGGAATTTAACTTTTTATCACCGGAATCTTCGGTACCGCCGTTGCTGCCGGTATTTTTACCTTCATTCGAACCCAAACTATCAACTGAGTTCGTATCCGCATTATTGCTGCTGCGTTTATTACTACTCGAACGTTCTTTATTTTGACCACTTTGTTCAGCGGCCAAGGCGGCCAAATCCTGCTGTTCTTTGAGCTTCGCCTTATAGTAGCTGTAATTGCCAAGGTATTCTTCCACGCCTTCCGGCTCTAACACCAAGGTTCGTTTGGCCACTTTATCCAAGAAATAACGGTCATGGGACACGACCAGCAAAGTGCCGGTAAAGTTCATCAAAGCCTCTTCCACCACTTCCCGGGTCGGAATATCTAAATGGTTGGTCGGTTCGTCAAGAATTAAGAAATTATTGCCTTGCAAGAACAAGATCAACAAACTTAAACGAGCCCGTTCACCACCGGACAAATCACGAATTTCCTTGAAAACATCATCCCCTTGGAACAAAAACATGCCCAGTACATTACGCGCTTTTTCCTCGCTGTAGTTAAAATGACTCATGATTTCATCTATCGGCGTCCAAGCAGAATGTAATTCTTCGTGTTCCTGTGAAAAATACCCCACCGATACCCGGCTGCCGATGTCGATAAAGCCCGCTTCCGGCGTCAATTCACCGGTAATCGCTTTTAACAAAGTGGATTTACCGGCCCCGTTCGGTCCGATGAGAGCCACCGCTTCACCGCGGCGAATCATAAAGGACACATCCTCTACAATGTCGCGCTCACCATAGGATAAAAATAACTCTTCTACGGTTAACACTTTATCCGCACTGAATTCGGCTTTAGGAAATCTAAATTTTAAAGTTTGCGTCTGTTCCGGTGCATCCAACCGTTCTAAACGATTTAGCTGCGACTGACGACCTCTGGCCATTTTAGATTTAATCCCGGCGCGGTACTTATCGATATATTCTTCCGTTTTGCGAATATATTCCTGCTGCTTCTCATAGGCGTTTTGCTGTGCCTTATGTTGCGCTTCACGTTGCTCCACATAGCGGCTGTAATTACCGCGATAGCTGGTCGCCTTATGATGCTCCAATTCGACTATGCGCGTTGTTACGCGGTCGAGGAAATAACGGTCATGGCTGATGATTAAGATACCGCCGCCGTAAGAGCTCAAATAATTTTCCAACCATTCCAACATGTCCATATCCAAATGGTTAGTCGGTTCGTCTAAAAATAAAAAATCAGGGCGGCGAACTAACGCTTTCGCCAAATTAATACGCGTTTTTTGCCCACCGGAAAATTCAGACACGGATTTCGTTAAATCTTCATCGGAAAAGCCAAGACCGTAAGCAATACGGCGACTTTGGGCCTCATAATCATAACCGCCGAGCCAATCTAAACGATCCTGAATACGGGCGAGCTGTTTGAGCAAACTTTCATCATGCGGATTCGTTTCAAGCTTAGCCGATACGTCCTGTAATTGCCCTTCCCAATATTGCACATCGGCAAAGGCTTTTTGAATTTCAATAGCTAAACTGTCGTCCCCTAAATTGATATCCTGCTGCAAATAACCGATTGTGGTAGCACTGTCTTTGACAACCTGACCTTCATCATATTCTTCAATGCCCAACAGGCATTTCATGAGCGTCGATTTACCCGCCCCGTTAGGGCCCACCAAGCCGACACGCTCACCATGTTTTATTTCAAAGGATACTTTGTTAAACACTTGGCGCACACCAAATGATTTACTTAATCCTATTACGCGGATTTGTTCCATCCTCTAAGCCTCCGTTCAATCATATACTCTTCTATTATATCATAGAGGACTGTCCGTTGGGGCCTCCACCGTATCAGCTTTTACAAAAATACACAATTCAACACTGTCCTTAGTCTTACGGGCATGCTGAAATAGTTTTCCCAATAAAGGAATATCGCCGAGGAGCGGAATTTTTGAAAACTGTTTTCCCTCTCGATTATCCATGAGCCCACCGATGACGAGAATCTCACCGGGCTGTAAGTGGACCCTGGTATGCGCTTCCCGCGTAGTAATACGATAAGCTTTCAGTTCCGTAACCATGGCAGGACTGCTCACTTCCGCATGAATATCCGCTTCAATACTGTTATCTTCCGTCACAAACGGTGTACACGTAAGCCGAATCCCCGCCTCTTCATAGCGTGTGGTGGTGCGACTTTCTGTACCGTCCTTCACCTCTTCGAGCACGGGAATGCGGTCCCCGATTAAAATCTTCGCCTCTTCACCATTCACCGCCATAATAGAAGGTCTCGCAATTAAAACCGTTTTATTATTTGTTTGCTGCGCACTCAATTCCGGCTTGAACCAGAATGTATAAGGAGTCCCTTCCGGAGCTCGCCCAAATTGAATGCCCCCATACGAGTTTGTGTCATCCTTATTACGGCCGGTCAAACTCTGCCACGACCATTGTATGCCCGTTTCCTTAACAAAATTATGCTCAATGGCCACAACGGCTACTTCTAAGCGGATTTGTTTGGGACTGATATCCAGCATGGGCAAAATATCATGGACCTGCCGTAACTGAGACGCCGTGCCATAGACCATAACCTGATTACTCCCTTTTACCACCTTAATATTCTTCTCCGGCACAATGGCCGCCAAGGTATCACCTAAGGCCTTAGGCGAAATGTGTCGAGGCGTTAACACTTCAGCCACCCGAGCATCTTTATCCCCCATGCCTTGTCCATCCACAATCCAAAGTCCATCCGATTCATACAAGCTGAAATGCTTTATGGACGCCAAACGCTTTAATGCGGCAATACCGCTCGTTTCATTAAGGCGTATCGATACGGTTCCTTCCAGCGTTTCCGTACCGGTAATGGGAATGCCTTCACTACGTGCGATGGACTGCACTAAACTGCTCAAATTACTGTTGTTTACCGTCATGGACAAAGCGGCCACCGATTCACCGCACAGATGAAATTGCACAATAATAACAAATGCTGCTAAAACCCTTAATCCCCTTAATATTCTTAATACTCTTAATACCCTTAATACCCTTAATACCCTTAATACCCTTAATACTCTTAATGCTCTTAATGCTCTTAATTCTCTTAAAATACTTAATACGCTAACTAACATCCCAAGATTACTCCCTTGCTCCAAACTATTCCACATATAACCAACGGCTGCCGCCGGCACTGCTTATTAAAACAGCACGGTCCGATATCTGTTTCACGGTCACACCGCTCGGCCCCTCGCCGACACCATAACAACCTTCGCTGCCATCGCTTGTCAAAATTGCCATCGGTGTTGGTCCCGTAATAATGCCGGTAACTTTTATAGCAGTCGCAGAATTTCGCCGATTGCCATAACTGCCCGTACTTTCCGCGCCGGAGTCGCCGTTATAAGCACGACCGCTGCGATCATAATTGTTACCACTATATGCGGCATAATTATTGGTGCGCCGCCCCCTATTCGAGCCATTTACATATGGAGTATTGAAAGCTTCTGCTTGTCCGTAACCATTGCCTACACCGCTATTTCCCGTACCTCCCTTTTGTGCGGTTTGAGCCGCACCGACCATGACCGTGCTGTCCTCATTTAACAGCGAATGGGTAAACGGATCATCCAGCGGGCGGCCTCTTAAAACACCGGCTAAACTAATTGCCGGTGCTACAAATAAGCCTGCGTCTTTGCCCTTCCCGGTGGCCCCGCCTGTAATTAAGCCGGTACCGGAACGACCTCCCGTACGAACCGAATCTGATATAAAACCTCCGCGAGCTTGTCCCTGAACAGCCCCGCCACGACCCGCTTTATCGTCTAAACTTGCGATTCCGGAAGCAGAATCGGCTCCTGCGTGGTCCGCCGCCAAATTACTTACCTTTGTCCATTGAGATGTATATAAACCGTAGAGACAAACGAGGCAAAATAAAAAGACCGCCCCGTATGAACTGCACCCCAAAAATTGGACACAATTTTTGGAGGTGCAGTTTTTTTATGGCAAAGTATTCTAAAGAAATTAAAGAAAAAGTTTACTGTCTATTTGAGCGTGGATGGGGATTCC
>NZ_SVCB01000062.1 GCF_015058545.1 Veillonella sp. | reverse complement strand
ATTATTATGACCATCGGGATTAAAGCAATCCTGGCGCCGTTGACGGCTAAACAGGTCAAATCTATGAAGGGCATGCAGAAATTGCAGCCTAAAATGAAAGAGATTCAGAATAAATATAAGAATGATCCTCAGCGTGCACAACAGGAAATTGCTAAGATGTACAAGGAATTAGGTGTTAATCCTTTATCCGGTTGTTTACCGTTATTGGTGCAAATGCCATTCTTAATTGCTATTTTCTACGCGTTGCAAGGCTATCCATATGATCCTGCATACGAAAGCTTCTTATGGTTGCCAAGCTTGGGTGAAGCGGATCATTTGTATATTTTACCTGTATTAAGTGCTCTTTCTACATTTGTAATGAGCAAACAAACTGCGCAAGATGCTACCGGTGCTGGTGCCGGCCAACAGAAGATAATGCAGATTTTCATGCCTTTATTCATTGGTTATATCAGCTTGAATTTCCCAAGCGGTTTGGTTATTTACTGGGTTGTATCAAACGTATTCCAAATGATTCAGCAATTCTTTATCTATCGCAACGATAATAAGGAGGCTTAATTATGGATTATATTGAAGTTTCAGCAAAAACGATTGCTGATGCCGTTGCCAAAGGCACCGAACAGCTTAAAGCTGACGGTAAGGTTGTAACCGATACGAAAGTATTGGAACAACCTTCCAGCGGTTTCTTGGGTATTGGTCGTCGCGATGCGTTAGTGCGTTTATATTTTGAAGAAGCTCCGTTGACTGAAAAAGTCGCTTTTGCGGCTGAAAAAGCAGCTGCTGATATGCAAGAAGCAGCGCAGACTAAAGTTGCGGAAGCAAAATCAGCAGTAGCCGATGCTTCTGAATTTGTGCAGGAAAAAGTAGCTGACGCTAAAAGCACGGCTGTAGAAGTAGCCGAAGCAGCACAGCAAAAATTCAATGAAGTAGCGGAAGTGGCTCAACAAAAAGCCGGTGAAGTTTCTGGATTGGCACAGCAAAAATTCGGAGAAGTGAAAGAACAAGCTGCCGAACTGGCTGAAAAAGCACAGCAACATTTAGGTGAAGCAGCTGATGCGGCACAAGCAAAAATTACCAATGCGAAAGCACAGGCAAAAGATGTAGCGGTTGATGTAAAAGACACTGTAGCCGATAAATTAGCTGATGCTAAAGAAACGGCGGAAGATGCGGCAACTACCGTTGCAGCGGCTGTAAAACCGCAACGTGAACCGGTTTCTAAAGAAGAACAGATGGAAATTGCCAATAAAGGTAAACAGTTCTTACAAGATATGTTTAGCAAAATGGGCTTATCCGTTCAAATCGAAAAAATGATGACGGCTGAGAAAATCACATTCCAGATTCATGGTGAAGAATTAGGTATTTTAATCGGCAAACATGGTCAGACCTTGGATGCCATTCAATACTTAACTAACTTGGTGGCTAATAAAGAAGTAGCCGGTCATTGCCATATCGTCGTGGATGTAGAAAATTATCGCTCTCGTCGTGAAGAAACATTGGTTAATTTGGCAAAACGCCTTGCCTCTAAGGTAAAACGAAATCGTCAAAAGATTTCCTTGGAACCGATGAGTGCATTCGAGCGTAAAATTATTCATTTAACGCTCCAAAACGAAGTACATATTGTGACTGATAGTGAAGGTGAAGAACCGTATCGTCACGTAGTCATTGCTTATAAACGATAAGCTATGTGCGAGTCATAAAACCCGATCTATGATCGGGTTTTATTTTTACACAAGGGAGAACACCATGTACACAGAAGATACGATTGCTGCCATTGCGACGCCACCCGGCATCGGCGGGGTTGGCATTATTCGCGTCAGTGGCACTCGTTGCTTTGAAATAGTTGGTTCTGTTTTTAAAGCGCAGGGAACCGTACCTTTAGAAAAACGGCCGAATCGAACCATTCAATATGGTCATATTATAGATCCTCAGAAACAAGATGAAATTCTGGACGAGGTCCTTGTTTTAATAATGAAAGGTCCAAAGTCGTTTACGGCGGAGGATGTCATAGAAGTACAGTGCCACGGCGGGATTATCGTGGTGCGTGAAATTTTGAAATTATTGCTTCGTCAGGGGGCTCGCTTAGCCGAGCCGGGTGAATTTACGAAACGGGCGTTTTTAAACGGTCGCATCGACCTTACTCAGGCGGAAGCTGTTATAGATATTATAGAGGCAAAATCGGAACAATCTTTGGCTGTAGCGGTAAAGCAGCTGGATGGCACTTTGGCGGGGATGATCCGCACCATCAGAGAGCAGTTGATAGAGTTAATCTCACATCTGGAAGTGGCCATCGATTATCCGGAAGAAGATATTGAAGAACTCACGATGGATGAAACGGCTGACAAATTGCGGCCTATTTTAGCTAAAATTAATCAATTATTGGCTACGGCTAACCGCGGGCGCTTATTGCGTGATGGCATTATGACGGCTATTGTGGGACGTCCGAATGCCGGTAAGTCGAGCCTTATGAATGCTCTTTTGCGTGAAAACCGTGCAATCGTTACGGATATTCCGGGCACCACCCGTGACAGCATTGAAGAAGCCATTACTATCGAAGGAATTCCGGTTCGCTTGATTGATACAGCCGGTATTCGTGAGACCGATGATATTGTGGAAAAACTCGGTGTGGATCGCGCTAAAGAGTATTTGGATAAAGCTCAAATCGTAGTGTGCGTTATTGATGCATCGGAGCCCATGACGGCGGAGGAAGAAGCTATTTTACGTGAAGCTTCTCATAAGAATACTATCGTATTCCTCAATAAAGCCGATAAGGGTGCGGTTATTACGGCCGATACGGTGGCTCAATACGGTCAATTTGCCGCTATTGCACCGATTAGTGCTGCTAACGGTGAAGGTATGGATGTATTGGCTGATGCGGTCAAAGAACTCGTTTATGGCGGTACGGTTCAAAATGAATCATCCGCTATGCTCAGCAATGTACGCCATATTACGCTGATGGAGCAGGCTAAATCGCAGATTGAACAATCTTTGCATAATATTGAGTCCGGCTTGCCGGTTGATTTTATCGTTACTGATGTACGCACTGCTTGGGAGCAACTGGGGGATATTACGGGGGACAGTTTGCGCGAATCCTTAGTAGATGAATTATTCAGTCGTTTTTGCTTAGGTAAATAAAATAGTATAAATTTCAAAATTGACTATTTTGCTTAAGTAAAACTTTTGGTAATTTCTTGGTTGTCATATAGGTTTTTGCTTAGACAACTGAATTTGCTTATAATGTAAATTACAGACCTCAAATGAGGTTGGTATAAAATTACTGAACAGTAGTGCCTCGAGAGAGGGATAGGAGATAGTATGTATACAGTAGATACGTATGACGTCATTGTCATCGGTGGCGGTCATGCCGGTTGCGAAGCGGCCTTGGCTACAGCCCGTATGGGTCAGCGCACGCTTATGGCAACTCTTAATTTAGATAATATTGCTTTGATGCCTTGTAATCCGGCCGTAGGTGGTCCGGGTAAAAGTCATTTGGTGTATGAACTGGATGCGTTAGGCGGTCAAATGGCTATTAACGCGGATGCTACAGCCATTCAGATGCGTATGCTGAACATGGGCAAGGGCCCGGCCGTGCATTCCTTGCGCGCTCAGTCCGATAAAGTAGCCTATCAGCGTTTGATGAAAGAAACTCTTGAAAATACGGATAATCTGAATGTAAAACAGATTATGGTAAACGAACTTCTTATCGAAGATGGTGAAGTAAAAGGTATTTTGAGTGAACTTGGCGAAGTGTATGAAGCGAAAGCTATCATTCTTTGCACCGGTACTTACTTGAAAGGTAAGATTATTCTTGGTGAATTGACCTATACCGGCGGTCCTAACGGTCAGCGTACAGCCGAATTATTGTCTGACTCGCTTCGTAAAAACGGCATTGAATTGATGCGTTTTAAAACAGGCACGCCGGCTCGTGTGGATAAACGTTCTTTAACTTTGGATCACATGGTAGAACAGCCGGGCGACAGCAAGTACCGCGCCTTCTCTTTCATGTCCGATTGGACCGACCGCAATGAACAGATTTGCTGGCTTACCTACACTACGGAAGAAACCCATGATATCATTCGCGGCAACTTAAACCGGGCACCGATGTATACCGGTATCATTGAAGGTACGGGCCCTCGTTATTGCCCATCCATTGAAGATAAAGTAGTTCGTTTCAGTGATAAAAACCGTCATCAACTCTTTGTAGAACCGGAAGGTAATCACACAAATGAAATGTACGTACAGGGCATGAGTACAAGCTTACCAATCGACGTGCAGTATCAATTCTTGCGCACCATTCCGGGTCTTGAAAATGTAGAAATCATGCGCCCTGCTTATGCCATTGAATATGATTGCTTAAATCCGTTGCAATTGACGCCGGCTCTTCAAGTAAAACACATTAAAGGTTTGTATTCCGCCGGTCAGGCTAACGGTACGTCCGGTTATGAAGAAGCGGCTGCTCAAGGTCTCATGGCCGGTATTAATGCGGCTTTATATTTGCAAGGTAAAGAACCGTTTATTTTGTCCCGTTCCGAAGCCTACATCGGTGTCTTAATTGATGACTTGGTAACGAAAGGTACTAAAGAACCGTATCGTATGATGACGAGTCGCAGTGAATATCGTTTATTGCTTCGTCAGGATAATGCGGACCTTCGTTTGACTGAAAAAGGTCGTGAAATCGGCCTCGTATCAGATGAACGGTATCAGCGGTTCTTGAATAAAAAATCGTTAATCGAAGAAGGTGTAGCAGCCTTACGAGCACGAAATATTAACCCAACCAAAGAAGTGCAGGCACTCTTGGAATCTATGGGTACCGCTCATATTAAAACCGGTATGACTGCCTATGATTTGGTAAAACGTAATGAATTAAGCTATGGCGATGTGGCTGATGCCTTTGATTTAAAACGTTACAGTCCTGATGTAGAAGAAGAAATCGACATTATGATTACCTACGAAGGCTATGTTAAAAAGCAAATGGAACAGGTAGAAAAAGTTCGCAAGTTGGAAGAAAAGATTATTCCTGCCGATTGGGATTATGATTCCATGAAAGGCATTTCTTTGGAAGCAAAGCAGAAATTAAATACTATTAAACCTCATTCCATCGGCCAAGCCAGTCGTATTTCCGGTGTATCACCGGCGGATGTGTCGGTTTTATTAATCCAATTAGAACAATATCGTCGTGAACAACAACAGTAGGAGGGGCTATGAACTTTACCGATAATTTGGCGATTCAATTAAAGGCGGCCGGTTTCACGGCTACAACCGATCAATTAAGTCAATTCACGACCTATTATGAAATGCTTATTGAAACCAATAAGTATCTCAATTTGACGGCCATTACGGATCCGCACGAAGTAGCGGTGAAGCATTTTGTAGACTCCCTCACAGCTTTGGATGATAAGGCGCTTATATTTAAAGAAGGGGCCAAACTTCTTGATTTGGGAACGGGCGCCGGTTTTCCCGGTATACCGCTCGCTATTATGCGTCCTGATTTAGAAATTGTATTATTCGATTCCTTGCAAAAACGACTTAATTTCCTCAGTGATGTTATATCAAAATTGGGATTACATAAGGTAACAACATTACATGGTCGAGCGGAAGATATAAGCCATGATTCGGCGCATCGTGAAGCGTACGATCTCGTGACCAGTCGGGCGGTGGCGCGCTTGCCGGTACTGCTCGAATGGGCTTTGCCGTATGTAAAACAAAATGGGTATATGGTAGCTTTAAAAGGCGCCGCCTATGAGGAAGAAATGGCCGAAGCGTCGAAAGCGTTGAAGATTTTAAAAGGAAGCATTGAACAGGTAAAACCGGTACAATTGCCAACGCTCGATGATAAGCGGGCTATTATTTATATTAAGAAAACAGGTGTAACACCTAAGTTATATCCTCGTAAGCCAAAGGATATTAAGACTAAGCCTTTAGTTTAAAAACTTAATATTGATAAGATAAAGTTCTTACTGCATGTATAAAATCGGTAAGATACAATAAAACTACCCCTTGTTAAAGGTTTAACCTATAACCAAGTACATTTGATATGTATATGTTTACAGGCCTTTAGCAAGGGGTTTTTTATTGACATCAAAAGGTAATAAAGGTAACATATTTTTATGTGTTGGCCATATTTGTTGATTATAGATTATAGGCAAAATCTATAATAGTTTTTTATATAGATTATAAGTGCAGATGGCTGAAAATTTTTGCGAAAGATGATGAGAGGAGCGAGGCGTATGGCTATTTACAATGGTCGTTTACCACAGATAGATGTGGCAGAAACAATACGATATGCGGGCTTACGCCAGGCAACAGATTTTCCTAAACAATATGTAACCGATGCTTGTTTGGAAGTGCAATTGGTGGCGGAACCGAAGGGTGTTTATGAAGTTTATGACTATGATGCCGCTACGGGAACGATAAAAAGTAATCCGCCCCTAATCGTAGAAGGCAGTTCGATTCGCAAACATTTAGAAAAAGCGGACAAAGTATATGTTTTGGCTGTTACCATTGGGGAAGGTGTAGAGCTGCGCAGTGCTGAGCTTTTTAAAGAAAATAATTATACCTTAGGCTTGTTAGTCGATGCGGCTGCCACAACGGCGGTTGAACAGGTTGCGAATCAAGTGAATGACTTAATTGAGAAAGAAGCAGCTAAAGCGGGTTATACTACGACATGGCGATTCAGCCCCGGTTACGGTAATTGGAATCTGAATGTGCAAAAAGATTTAGCGGCCATTATTGGGACGAGTCATATAGGACTTGAAGTAACGGACACATTCTTGCTGTTTCCACGCAAATCGGTAACAGCTATTATAGGTTGCATTCCCAAAGGGGCTCTTGATTGTGAAAAAAACGGTGATGTACGCCCGGGGATTAAACGGGGTTGCAGTTCCTGCAGTCAGGTTAACTGTGCATCACGCAAAGTGTAGTTAAGAAATTAAAGTAGGTATAGCCGGTTGGATAATTAAAGAAAGTATAGTAATTTCGGAAGCTTAATAAGGTAAAGCAATTACAGTAATTTTAATAGATAATATATGAGTTAACAGGAACAGAGAGAGGCGATAGGTATGTATATATTTGACGGTGCTATGGGCACTATGCTCCAACAATCGGGCTTAGTGGAGGGTGAATGTCCCGAATTATTTAATGTGGAACATCCGGAGGTAGTAACGGGGATTCATGCGGCCTATTTAAAAAACGGCAGTGATATCGTAACGACTAATACCTTTGGGGCCTGTGGTTTAAAATTGGCGGATTACGGTTTGGAACATCGTGTGGCGGAAATTAATGCCGCCGCCGTTAAGGCAGCTAAAAAGGCGATTGCCCAGGTAAAACCGTCAGCTAAAGTAGCCGGTTCCATGGGGCCTACCGGCCAGTTCATAGAGCCGTTGGGACAGATTTCTTTTGATGAAGTTTATGATACTTATTATGAGCAGGCCTTAGCTTTAATTGAAGCGGGTGTGGATTTCATAATCATTGAAACAATTATAGATGTGCAGGAAATGCGTGCCGCCTTATTGGCTGCTCGTGATGCTCGTGAAAAATTAAATAAAACTAAAGAGGACGTTAAGATTATTTGTCAATTTTCCTTCAGTGAAGACGGTCGTACTATCACCGGGACACCGCCGGAAGTGGCAGCTATTTTAATGGATGCCATGGGAGCCGATGTGGTAGGTATTAATTGTTCTTTAGGACCGGAACAGCTTATACCGTTAGTCGAACGCTTAGCTTCGGTTACTAACTTACCGATTAGTGCTCAGCCAAATGCGGGTATGCCGATGCTGGTTGGTCGGGAAACGGTATTCCCTTTATCGCCGGAAGAAATGGGTTCTTATGTACCGGCCTTACTTGATGCAGGGGCAACCTATGTGGGTGCTTGTTGTGGCAGTACACCTTTACATATTAAGGCCATCGCTGAAGCGGCCGGTAATCATACACCTAAAGAACGAGCTGAAATTGCACCGTTTACGGCCTTTACCAGTCGTACCGGTTTTGTTAAAGTGGGGCATACGGAAAAGCCGATTATTATCGGTGAACGTATTAATCCGACCGGTCGTAAAGTATTGGCCAAAGAAATTAAAGAGGGCAGCTTTGCCATGGTAAAACGTGATGCTTTGGCACAAGTGGCAGCCGGTGCGGATGTATTGGATGTTAATATGGGCGTGCCTGATGTAGATCCGGCGGACATAATGAAACGGGCTATTATGGAACTCAGTATGCTCGTAGATGTGCCCCTTTCCATTGATACTATGGATGCGGCTGCGATGGAAGCGGGGTTAAAAATGTATCCCGGTCGTCCTTTGATTAACTCTGTAAATGCGGAACCGGAACAATTGGCCCAAGTATTGCCTTTAGCAAAACGCTATGGGGCAACCCTTTTATGTTTACCATTGGGCCGTGGTGATTTGCCGGCTACGGCGGAACAAAGAGTGGAATTGGCTAAAGAAATTGTACTTGCCGCCTATGAGAATGGTCTTCGTAGTCAGGATTTATTATTAGATCCGCTTGTATTAACTTTGGCAAGTGGTCAGGACAGTGCGGTACAAACACTTCGCACCTTGGCGATGTATAAAGAAACATTCGGCTTTCCAACCGTTATGGGCTTATCCAATGTATCCTTCGGTTTGCCGCAGCGACCATATTTAAACAGCCAATTTTTGACTATGGCTTTATCTCATGGTTTGACGGCACCAATTCTTAATCCTTTAAATGCGACTGTAAAAAAAGCCTTTGTGGCAGCACGAACATTACTCGGTTTTGATCCGGCCGCGGCTGAATTCATTGCTGATTACGGCTTGGACGAAGAAGGTACAGTTACAAGTTCTGCTTCTAAAAAAGTGGCCACGGTTTCTTTTAACAGTGATGATCCTTTAGAAAATATTCAGCATGCTGTTGAACAAGGGGAAAAAGAATTAGTTATTGAATTAGTAGAAAAGGCGTTGGCTGATGGTGTTGATCCTTTGAAAATAACAAAACATGCCTTGTCGGAAGCGATGAATGTGGTGGGGGAAAAATTCGGCGCCGGTAAAGTCTTTTTACCACAGGTAATGTTGGCTGCCGAAGCTATGCAAGGTGCTTTCCAAACAATTAAACGTGTGTTACCGGACTCCGGCGGCATAACTCGAGATACGGTTATAGTGGCGACTGTTAAAGGTGATATTCACGATTTAGGAAAAAACATCGTAGCAGCTTTACTCGAAAATAACGGTTACCGTGTAGTTGATTTGGGGAAAGATGTGGATCCGGAAGAAATTGTAGCGGCCGTTAAACGTGAAAATGCTACGGTCGTAGGGATTTGTTCACTTATGACAACAACGATGCCTATGATTGATGTGACGATTGAAGCTATTCGCGAAGCAGGTTTACCGGCTAAGGTTCTTGTGGGCGGTGCCGTACTTACACAGGAATATGCTGATAAGGCAGGGGCTGATTCGTATGCCAAAGATGGGATTACGGCCGTTAATATTGTAAAAAAACTGCTTGGAGACGACTGATAATTTCTTTACTTATTATCAGCTATCGTTAAATATGTCGAGGCTAGTATTAGTAAGCCCGGCATTATAATCGACTGGTAAAATTTGCTTAATTATAAGAGAGAGTTGGGGATTTAGATGGTTACATCATTACGTGAAAAACATAAAGCCGGACAATTTACCATTACGGTTGAATTGGACCCGCCGAAAAGTGCTTCGGCAAATAAAACTTTTAAGGAAGCGGCACAACTTTTAGATAAAGTGGATGCTATTAATATTGCTGATTGCCCGATGGCCAAACTTCGCATGAGTCCGATTGCTTTGGCTCATTTAATTAAATATCGGGCACAGATTGATACCATATTCCATCTTACCTGTCGTGACAGAAATATTTTAGGATTGCAGGCAGAACTCTTAGGGGCTGCTGCTTTGGGCGTTAATAATATTTTAACCTTAACCGGTGATGAACCTTCGAGAGGGGACCATCCTGATGCAAAACCGGTTTTTGAAGTGGATTCTATGGGCTTATTGAAAATAGCTCACACTTTAAACAGCGGTTTTGACTTGGCCGGTAATGAACTTGAAGTGCCAACAAATTTTTACATTGGCACAACAGGTAATCCGGGGGCTGATGACTTAGAAGAGGAAAAAGCTAAAATAATTCGCAAGGTAGAGGCGGGTGCTAATTTTATTCAGACGCAACCGATTTATGATTTAGAAAAGGCTAAACGTTTTATTGACATGGTAGCTCCTTTAGGAATTCCGGTTATGTTAGGGCTCATTCCTTTGAAAAGTTTTAAAATGGCCACATACCTTCATACGAAGGTACCAGGAATTTCATTGACGGAAGATATATTAGACCGTATGGAAAAAGGCGGCAAAGAGGCAGGACTTGAAATTGCCTTGGAAACATTGCTGGCCATAAAGAAAGTAGCTCAAGGTGTTCATATTATGCCACTCAATGATATACAGACTGTTTTATATCTGATTGACCATGTGTAATAAAATTCCTTTGCTAAACTTACCAAACTTATTTTAATTGAATGACAAAAAAACGATTCGTTATTAAGGTGACGAATCGTTTTTTGTTTCACGTGAAACAATGTGAATGATATTTAATTTTCACCGTAAATGTTTCACGTGAAACATTTTGTTGGGTTTTAAAATTATAGGGGGATTGTTTCACGTGAAACATTAATGCTCGAATTATAGAACTGATGCGGGAGGAATAAAATTAATGTTAGAATTTTAAAATTTGAAGATGAGTTGGATTGTTTCACGTGAAACAAATCGCCACGCAATTAAATGTGCGTATTGTTTTGAATTTAATGTAACATCGCTTTATAAACAAAGAAAAATTCAATTGTTTCACGTGAAACAATTTTTAAAAAATGATTAAAATGTCCTATTTTACAAGTTTTTATTCGGGGAGTATGGTATAATATTTTTGTGTATTTGTATTAAGAAAATGAGGTGAGCCTGTGGGAAGAATAATAGCCATAACAAATCAAAAAGGTGGAGTCGGCAAGACGACCACATCGGTTAATTTAAGTGCTTGTATTGCGAAATTAGGCAAAAAAGTGCTGCTTATTGATATGGATCCACAGGGAAATGCCTCAAGCGGACTTGGCATTGATAAAGATAATTTAGAGCTTTGTATTTATGATGTTTTAATCAATGGCATGACGATGAATGATGTTATCGTGCCAACAGCTCTTAAGAAGTTGAAGATTGCACCTGCATCCATAGATTTGGCCGGTGCCGGTGTTGAATTGGTAAACTTACCAAAGCGCGAGCATATTTTGAAAAAGGCGTTAAAAGAAGTAAAAGATGACTATGATTTTATCTTCATCGATTGCCCGCCATCACTCGATTTGCTCACCCTTAATGCGCTGACTGCCGCTGATGGTGTATTGATTCCGATTCAAAGCGAATTCTATGCACTGGAAGGAGTTAGCCAGTTGATTAATACCGTTAACTTGGTTAAAAAATCCTTGAATGAAAAACTTGAAGTTGAAGGTGTATTGTTAACCATGTTTGACGGTCGTACTAATTTATCGATTCAAGTGGCGGATGAAGTTAAAAAATTCTTCACCACTAAAGTGTATAAAACTATCATCCCTCGGAATGTGCGTTTAAGTGAGGCTCCCAGCTATGGCGAACCAATCATTATTTATGATCCGAAATCTAAGGGGGCCGAAGTGTATATGAAATTAGCCAAGGAGGTCATCAAAAATGCCTAGAGACAGTAAGAAAAAAGGTGGTCTCGGCAGAGGTGTACTTTCCTTGCTGCCGCAAGATGAGCCGAAAACTGCATCGGCGGCCACAGCTGATATTGATGAAGCCGCTAAAACGGGAATTGTTGAATTGCCATTAACGGAAATTGAGCCTAATCCGAATCAGCCGCGTCGTAATTTTTTAGAAGATGAAATGGCAACATTGGTGGAATCGATTCGTCAGTATGGTGTGATTCAACCTATCGTAGTTTGTAAAATGGATGATAAATATCAAATAGTGGCGGGCGAACGCCGTTGGCGTGCTGCCCAGCTGGCGGAACTTACGACCATACCGGTTGTCATTAAAGATTACAGTATGGAACAGATTACGGAAATCGCCTTAGTGGAAAACTTACAGCGTCAAGATTTGGACCCTGTAGAAGAGGCATATGCGTATAAGCGCCTTATGGATACGTTTAAAAAGACGCAAGAGGCCATTGCCACTCGCTTGGGACGCAGTCGTTCTCATGTGGCCAATATGGTGCGCCTACTGCAGCTGCCGGATTTTATTCTTACAGAATTATCACTTGGCGATATTTCTATTGGTCAAGCCAGACCACTATTGAGTTTAAAAAATAAAGAATTACAAAAAGAAGCATTAAAGCTAATTAAAGAAAAAGAATTAACGGCTCGCCAGGTGGAAACATTGGTGAAGCAAATGCTTGACGGCACCTATGGTAAACAGGGCAAAGCAAGAACGAAAGCTCAGCAAACAGCTGAGTTACGGGCTATTATGGATCGCTTAAAAGTGAGTCTCGGCATGCCCGTAGATATTAAAGTTAAAGCAGGTAATAAGGTACAAGGGAAAATGGAGATAGCCTTCCGTAGTGAAGAGGAGTTAAACTATCTCATAGATTAT
>NZ_SVCB01000061.1 GCF_015058545.1 Veillonella sp. | reverse complement strand
CAGGGATCATCACGTCCTGTTTGCTGGTGAAAGAACGACGTAAAGCTTTGGCATATATGGAAATATCCAAACCGAACAAGCCTAAGAACAACAATAGGAAATTCCAAATAACCGACCACGTGCCACGGAACGCATCGCGATGTTTACTTGCATACCAAGTGAAAGCGGTTAAGCCCAAAATACCAAGACCTACTAAGATAAAGTAGTAATCAACCGGTAATAAGCGAACGGCGAATACACCGACCAAGCACCATACGGCGGCGGTTACAACACTAAGAATTACGCCTTTGAGCTCTGGCTTTTCATTGGCCGGTAAACGGTTGTACATGCTCATGGCCAATTCGGCAATAAAGCAGAAAATAAAGAAGGCAATGGCAGCCGGCGGCATAATAAAGGACAACACAACGGAGCCTACGAGGGGAATCGCTAAACGCCAACCTTTAAACAATACGAGGTTTTTTATATTCAAACGAAAATCCTGAGTTTCCGAGGTAAACCCGTTATACACCGCAAAGGTAAGCATAAATGATACTAATTCTGCCGGTGTAGCACCCCAAATTAATAATGTCGGTACTACGATAAACGATAAGGCCACACCGGTGAAACGCGAAACAACAGCCGCACAAAATCCGGCGGTCAAATAAGGCAACAATGCAAGAACAATCTCCATGATTAACTCCATTCTACTAAGTTTAATTGAAAAAACGTTTCTTTCATACTCTCTAGTATAACGAATTCAGGCCTTATAATGCAACACTTCCCCCTATGAATCAGCCTATTATTCTTGCAAAGAATTGATGACCTATGACCTTCAAATAATTGCTGGTCTAGACCTTTGACCTTCAAATAATTGATGCCCTAAGACCTTTTTTTATAGCCCTGCCAAGCATCCAATCGACGACGCACAGCCGAATAGGAACACCCCAATTGATCTGCAATCTGCATCGGACTATGCCCCTCCTGATAACGCCTGCACACATCAAACATATCTAGTGCCAAATTATTTCCCCGTAAACGGACGCCTTCTTCTTTTAACCGTTCCGCTACGGTAGCCGGTTTCACATCATACAAAGCTGCCAATTCCGTCGTCGACATATGGCGATGCTCATATAAGTAAGCCAATTCCTTAACATTTAAATACACCCGTTTATTGCTATGACGAATCTCAATGCCGCTATTGCGCAATGTTTTCAAAACAGTCCAACGAGACATACGAAGATGTTGTGCTATCCAACCGGCACTTTGCCCGCTGTTATATAAACAGATAATATTGCGTTTCAAAGCCGGTGTGGGTTCTCTAAAATCAGACTTCTTGTTCATTAATAGCCCCATTTCGTGTAAACGAGCTGCTACCGTTGTATGAGAACATTGATAACGCACCGCCAATTGCTTAACCCCAAGTCCGACGTTTTGATATAAGTGAGCCAATTCCCCCTCCGGCAATTGCTTGCGTCGCGTCCGCACCGGAATTTGATACGCATGCAAACGACGCACCACCGTATCTTGACTACACCCCAATTGCTTGGCAATTTCCCACGTTGACAACTTTTCTTCCGTATATAAACGGTTTAATAATTGCATTGGAATTACGACTTTTGCCATAGTATCCACTCCCCTGTTTTTATAATTACACTAATTGGCCCTACAAAAAAACGCCCGCATCACATTCCTATTTACAATTCCCCTACGCATGCGGGTTCTCCCATATATAAGACTCTTTCATTTTTCAGCACTGTCTTAATTATAAAAAGACCTTCTCTTATAGGCAAGCAAGCCACTCATACCATTGGTGCGCATCCGCACTGTCAGTATGAGACTCATACCATTGGTGCGCATCGTCAGTGTGAGGCTCATACCAATAATGCGTATACGGTGAAAACGCCTTTGTCTTTTTACAAAATCCCTCTCTTTTACCTCTATAAATTTGAGAATTTATGGGTGATTTTTTTTGCTTACATCGATATTTTACGGTATACTATTAATTACATTACATCATACAAAGGAGCTGACTATGTTTAACTTTAATCTATTAAGTATTGTAGCCGCTTTACCGGCTATCATCATTGCCATGGCCATGCACGAATATGCGCATGCCAAAGTAGCCGATGCGCTCGGCGACGACACACCGCGCCGTACGGGACGACTCACCATGAATCCCTTCGCTCATATCGATTTACTCGGCATGTTGATGCTTTTGCTCTTACATTTCGGTTGGGCAAAACCGGTTATGATTAACCCGGCTAATTTTAAAAATAAAAAACGTGATGATACCCTTGTATCACTGGCGGGTCCTGCAGCCAACCTCGTCATCGCCTTTATATCTGCGTTCGTGCTGTTTTTCATCAACAACCACGGCATCGACATATCGTCCGGACTTTACACGGTAATCTCGCTCATGGTAATCATTAACATCAACTTTGCCTTGTTCAATTTGATTCCTATTCCGCCTCTTGATGGAGCGCACATTGTTTCCAACATGCTCTCGCCTTACTGGCAGATGAAATATTGGCAATGGGCCCGTTACGGCTTTTTGATGCTAATCTTGCTCATTTACACACCGTTTCTGACTTGGGTACTCATTCCGTTGCAACAAATGATTCTAAGTTTGTTTGCTATGATTCTCCAGTTCGTTTAAAACGATTTAGTGCCTATGTAGCACGCCACTTTGTTTATAGTATTTATTATAAAAAGGGCGCTTATGAAAACACTGAAAAAACCAATCCACGTGCAGTTCGTCTGCCACGGCAACATTTGCCGATCGCCTATGGCTGAGTTTGTATTTAAAGATTTAGTAGCCAAAGCAAATTTGAGTGACCATTTTAAAATCGACTCCACTGCTACCAGCCGCGAAGAAATCGGGAACGACACCCATCACGGAACGAAAAGTAAACTCCGTGCCCTCAATATCCCCTTTACACCGCGAGCTGCTCGACAAGTGACCAAAGCAGATTACAATTCGGCAGATTATCTTATCATTATGGATGAAAACAATCGTCGCAATTTGAATCGCGTAATCGGCCCTGACTCGGACAACAAAGTTAAGAAAATGCTTTCTTTCGTCGGTGAAACTCGCGATGTTAAAGATCCGTGGTACACCGGTAACTTTGATGAAACCTATGATGACATCAGTAAAGGCTGCGAAGCTTTGCTGGCAGAAATTAGAAAAGAATATAATATTTAACTTCACTAGACCACTTGCATATATTCAAGTGGTCTTTTAATTAGATTTATCATTTTTAATTTTGTAAATTGACTTTTTTCTTCAGTAGCTTTAAAATAAAATTACTAGATAGGTAATTTAATTTAGAGGAGGTCAGCAAACATTATGAGTAATTACATAGAGTACACTAATAAAATGGCCTTCCATCCGGGCTACTATATACAAGAATTAGTTGAGGATAGTGGTCTTACCCAGGAAGATTTTGCCAAACGCTTGGATACGACACCTAAGAACCTTAGTCTTTTAATCAGAGGCGAACAAAATTTATCGATAGATATTGCTGTAAAATTAGCTCGGCTGTTCGACAACAGCATTGAGTTTTGGCTAAATTTACAAGCAACTTATGATGCTGCCTTAGCTGAAATAAAATCATCCGAAGAACTTGAAAAAGAGCGTCAAATATTTGGATTCATTAATTACAAATATTTTGTAAAATACTTTGATTTACCCCAAAATTCAAAAGATATAGATCTACAAATTAAAACATTACGCAATTTTCTTCAACTTTCTACCCTATTACTACTTACAAAAAAGAATCTAATAAGTAAATTTAGGGATTCAACTGATACCTTGCCCCTAAATCAAGTTATTATGGCTAATGCAATGTTACAAGTAGGTATAAATCAGGCATTACAAATTGAAGCTGTTAATTTTAACAAAACTAAATTCAAGAAGTCTATTAACTTTGTAGATATTTTGTACGCGCATAATAAATTAAATTTCAATCTTTTAAAGAAGGAATACGCTAATTATTACGATAATATTGATGACACCTTATTGAACTCAGGCGTTATTTTAACCAAAATACCGGCTATGCCCGGTACACTCTTCCGTAGTGCCACTAAAAAACTAGGTTCCAATGTTATGATATTAATCAATGATACCAATACTAAATCGGCCAATACATTAGATACTATATTTGCTGAAATGTCCAACATTGCCACCGGCAACTATGGTATCACCCTAAATAACTAAAAAATCCTCGAAGTACGTTGAACTATTATGTTCAATAGAATACTTCAAGGATTTTTTATACTATATAGACTTCCAATTATAGGTCATCAATTTCCTTACTAATAAATTATTTTCTGGCTTCAGCAACAGCAACAACGAATTTCTTAGCTGTTTCGCATCACGAGCAGCCGCCAATTCATTCAAAATGGCTGTTTTTAAAACTCTTTTATCCGTTTTGCTATACGCTAAGGTCGTAGCAGTTCATCCGGTCTATCTGCCAAATCAATGGGCACCATCGTTCGATTGACTTCGTTCAAATATTCCACATTAGCGCCTATAGCATTAATAACGATTCCGTCCACACCCTGAGCTATCATAGATTGAATATATCGTTTTTCTTTTTCCGGATTATCACCCACATCGGCAATTGTTACCTTTGCCATACAGCACCTCCTTACGTTTTAATTCCTTATGCTCATACTAATGACCACAATTAATCCAAACCGGAATTTTTTCAAAAAAAGTCCAACTTATCCCGTAATTACTGAATAAGTCGGACTATAACTGTTTTACATAAATATGCTTATTTTAAAAAATTTGTTGCACCAAGAACATGTACACAATGGTGCCTACGGCAATGCTGAGTAATAAATTGCGACGCCAATAATGAGCGACCGCCAATATCACTAAAGCAATAGCCTCCGGAATGCCATTTGGCGCTACCGAGAGCGATACATCCTTTAACGAATACACGACCAAAAGTCCCATAACTGCGGCCGGCAACATATCGCCTAAGTACGTCACGATGGCCGGCGGTTTTTCCGACTTGGCAAATACAATAAACGAAATAAAACGCGTAGCCATCGTACCGAGGACGACGGCGCCGATAGTGAGTGCCATTTCCCAAGCTGTCATGAAGCCGTCCCCCCTTCATCGCTACAATCCGTTTCTTTTTTACCTTTAAACTTATACAGTAAGCTGAATATAACTACCATGAGGGCCATGGCCGGCAGCATAAATACATCCGGCCCCAGGATAATGCGCATCAAAAGCGACACGCCGAGACCGATACAGCCGGGCAGTAAATTTTTGCCTTTTAATAGCATATCCAGGAATATAACCGCAAACAAAGCAGCTAGAACAAACTCAATACCTTTTAAGTTTAAGGTAATGAATTGACTGCCGATGGAACCCATAGCCACGCCGATCACCCAATACACATAGTTAAGCCACGTCACATGAAGATAAAACCAGCCTTTATCCACATTATCCGGCAAGTTTACGGTCGCGTTGAGGGCAAAGGACTCATCACACATGCCGAAAATTAGGGGATATTTTTTCCACCCCTGTGAAGTATAGCGAGTTAACATAGTCAAGCCGTAAAAAATGTGACGTCCGTTAACCATAAAGGCCAGAATAAAAGCGCCTAACGGATCAAAGGGAGCGGCCAATAAAGCGACCGTAACAAACTCCATAGAGCCTGCAAAGATGGTAGCGCTCATAATAATCGGCAAATACCAAGGCAGACCCTGTCCTACGGCAAAGAGGCCGTAGGAGATGCCCAGAAATAAGAAGCCCGCACAAATTGGCACAGTTAAGGGAAACGCGTAGCGAAACGCCTCCCGCCCCGCACTCTTGTCATGGCTCTTCTTACTACCGTCGAGTGAAGTGGCAACATCAGTCGAAATATTATTTACATTGCGGCTTTCATCATTGCGACTTTCATCATTCTTCATAGGGCCCCCAAGCCTTTTCAGCAACCCGTTTAATGAGTGCCAATTTTGCGAATTGTTCTTCTTCGGTCAAATTATTGCCTTCTTCCGTGGAGGCAAAACCACATTGCGGGCTCAATGCCAATTGGTCTTTTGGTACATATAAGCTTGCCTCTTCAATACGTGCCAATAAGTCTTCTTCTTTTTCAAGTTCAGGGAACTTGGACGTAACGAGGCCCAATACGACCTTCTGATTTTTGATAAAACGAAGCGGTGCAAAACCGCCGGCACGGTCGGAATCGTATTCCAAGAAGAAACCGTCAATATTGCAATGACCAAACAGTGTTTCCGCCACCGGTTCATAGCCCCCCGACGAGAACCAAGTGGAACGGAAGTTACCACGGCAAATATGCATAGTTACAGCTAAATCGTCCGGTTTACCTTCCAAAGCATAGTTAATTACTTCTACGTATTTTTTAGCAATGTGATTTAAATCTAAACCACGAGCCGCGTATTCTTTGCGTTTTGTTTCATCGCAGAATTCACCCCAAGAAGTGTCATCCAACTGAAGATAACGGCAACCTGCATCATAGAACGCCTTAATCGCCTTGCGATAAGCTTTGGCAATGGCTTCAAACAAAGCGTCTTCATTTTGATACTGCGCAATCGGTTCATAATGTTCTTCACGAACACAACAAATGAGATGAAGCATGGACGGCGAAGGAATCGTAAACTTAGCAACCGCTCTGTCACCGGCTGTAGCTTTTACGAATTTAAAATCTTCCAAAAACGGATGATTATCCGGGAAGTCGATATCCCCTACGATTTTAAGCGTAGCCGCTTTCGGCTGATGGCCTTTAAAAGCTACGGACCAATGGTCCGCTTTAATACGTTCAACGCCCACCAATTGTTCCAAGAAATCTAAATGCCAATAGGCACGGCGGAACTCGCCGTCAGTGACTGCTTTAAGGCCTACTTTAACTTCTTTATCGATTAAATCGCGAATGGCTTCATCTTCTACCTTGCGAAGTTCCGCTTTTCCAAGAGTCCCCGCTTCTACTTCTTGGCGTGCCTTTTTAACGGATTCAGGTCGTAAAAAACTACCTACTACATCATAGCGGAACGGACCTTTCCCAATTGTCTGTTTTGCATTACTCATATTCTCAATCTCCTCTCAAAAGTGGCAGCTAATAAAAAAAGTCGTCAACAAATGACGACCAACTGTCTTATCATCTGCCGGTTTCCCGTTGGACTTAGCACCTTGCTAATACTATGCGTATAAGCAGGTTGCCGCAGCTTCACCGGGCCAATTCCCTCAGCTGCTCTGGATGATTCTATAAAATTATAACTACCTGGGGTAAAACATTACCCTTTCGATGTATATTATAATACTTCAATCAGAGATACATGTCAACTGTAGTTATACAAAAAACAAGTAAAGCTATAGCTATAAAGAGCCTAACCCTGCGGTATACAAAAAGAGCACCAAATGCCGTGCTAAGCACAAGCATTCGATGCTCTCATATTTTTTGTTAACCGAGAGTTTTATTCAAACTTTTACTAAAAAACTTAGCCAAGTTTTTACTCGGAACGTCTATTCAAGTTTTATCCGGAAATCTTATTCAGGTTTCTTGAATTTAGGGGATGTTGGGCAAGTTTCAGGCGTTACATCCTTACGTACACCAAGATCGCTGCTGCGGTCGGTGAAGTGAGTGTGTAACAACTGTTCGGAAAGTTCACCCAATGGTTTATCAAAGAATTCAGTGTAAATTGCTTTGATTTCAGGGTTTTCATAGCTGGAACGAAGTTTCATGTTGGAATCCATATCGTAGATGCCCTTGATACGAGCTTCACGAACTTTGTTAGCTACCGGCATTTTTACGCGTGGCTGACCGCCGCCGCCGATACAACCGCCAGGGCAAGCCATCATTTCAACGAAATCGTATTTTTTGCCATTAGCTTTCATGTCGTCCAAGAATGTACGGATATTTTTACCGCCGTGAACTACAGCTAATTTTAATTTTTTGTCGCCAATTTCAACTTCCGCTTCGCGAACGCCTTCCATGCCGCGAACTTCCTGAAGGTTCGTGTAACGTTCAGGAGTCGGTTCTTCACCGGTAATGAATTTGTAAGCACTGCGAACAGCCGCTTCCATAACACCGCCGGTATTACAGAAGATTACGGAGCCACCGGTTTCAGCGCCGATGTATTTATCCATCTGAGATTCTTCTACCTGAGTAAAGTCGATACCGGATTCACGAATCCATTTGCCGAATTCACGAGTCGTAATACAATAATCGGTATCACGAAGTTCTTCTTTTTCCCAGTATGCAGCGGATTTATTCTGTTCAGGACGACGAATTTCGAATTTCTTAGCCGTACAAGGAGCCACGCTCACGGATACGATTTTCTCAGGATCGATATTCATCTTCTTAGCGAAATATGTTTTAATAACAGCTGCTTCCATAGCGATACAGCTGCGAGTTGTAGAAATATTTGGTAAATATTCAGGATAGTAAGTTTCGCAGAATTTAACCCATGCAGGGCAGCAGCTGGTAAACTGTGGCAATTCACCATGACCGTTTACAACGCGTTCAATTAATTCGCTGGCTTCTTCCATAATAGTTAAGTCGGCACCAAAGTTGGTATCTACTACATAGTCGGCACCAAGTTGACGCAAGGCACCAATCATTTTGCCTTCTAAAACGGAACCCGGTTCATAACCGAATTCTTCACCGATACCTACACGTACAGCCGGTGCAGTTTGGATAACAACGATTTTATCAGGATCGGCGATAGCTGCTTTTACTTCGTCCAATTCGGAACGTTCGTTCATAGAATCGAATGGGCAAGCGGCTGCGCACTGACCGCAATGAACACAAATCGGTTCATCACCGGTAGATTCTAAATCGTAGTAGTCAAGTACACCCATAACGTCAGCACAAGCACGACGGCATAATGTACAGTTTTTACATTTAGTTAAATCATGAATGATTGCAGGGTTATTCTCTGAAATCGGAACACGACGATCAATATGTTGGAATCGACTTTCGAAACTCATAGTTTTGCACCTCACACAAATAATACTAGTTATGTATTCAAATACTCCAACCTCTGTTGGAACCGACATCGACCAAAAATGTATGGTTGTGAGTGATGTCTCTTTGTAGTATAGCAAATTAAATCTCCTGTTTTCAAATAGGAATTAGATTATCATTGTGCATTCTTACTATGCGAAAAGTATGATAATACCGCCTTTTTTAGAGGATTTAAATCATAACCACCCGTAGAACGGGTGGTTTGCTCTGACCCTATAAGGGTCTTTCTCTAGTGGTTGCCCTCTAAAGAGGGCTTTGAGTAATCTGACAACCACTCTATTACCACTGGCTGCCCCCTACTCGGGGGCTTTT
>NZ_SVCB01000060.1 GCF_015058545.1 Veillonella sp. | reverse complement strand
CACTTCGACGTGCTACCGATTGGTGTAATGCACTACCACGCAAAATTCTGAACTACCGGACACCGCAAGAAGTCTTCATTGAAGAAGTTAATAAGTTACTGGGTTTTTAAAAGTGTTCAATTTCATATTGCAATTTACTAAAAAAATAAAAATTCAAATATTCACCACATTTTGCGGTATTGTGTGTACGATTATTATACAAAATAACAGTATTCCATTTTTTAACACATTTTTGCGAAATTTGAATTTTTTATTCTACTTTTAACAATTTTTTGTTATAATTGGTATAATGATTAATCATAAAACCTCAGTAAGTTCTGTGTTTATCATGAGTTTTAGTTATTTGTTGTATTACTATTTTTTAATCCTTTTGTTTTGTACGCCCATACAAACAGAAAAGAGAGAGGGGTGTCAACGATGCCAACCGGTAATTTTAAGACAGAAACAACCATGATTAATGAGATCATGCGTGATTTTACAAACATTACGGAATTAGCAGCCGTATATGTAGATTTGCGCGGTCGTGTGCTTTCGTGCAAATACAACTTCAGTAATTTTTGCAAGTATATTCGCAGTCATCCTACATTGTCGCGCCTTTGCGCCTATTGCGACGCCTATGGAGGCCTTGAAGCCTCCAAAGGACAATGCCCGTCTGCTTATCGCTGTCATGCCGGCATTGTAGACTTTTCTGTGCCCGTAATTCATGAAGGTCATCTACTGGGCTTTATTTGTGCCGGCCAAACAGCCGTAACGGATCCGCAATTACCGCAAATTGCAGCGCGCAGTGATTGGCAAAACGACACAACGGCTAAAATGTATTATCGTCAATTGCCTATTTATTCTACGGAAGAAATAAATAGTGCCTCTAAAGTATTAAACCTTATGGCCGGCCATTATTTCCCTGACATATTAAATCGCAGTCTTGATATTCCGGAATTACAAAGCAGTAAATCCGATGTGCAGCATCATATGAAGACGGCATATCGCCCTGAAATTAAACGCGCCCTCGTTTACATCGACAAGCATTTAAACAACAATCCTTCATTGCGGGATATTGCCTCCCACGTCTACTTAAGTGAGTCTTATTTGTCCAAAATTTTCAAACAGGAAACGGGCATGTCACTCGTGCAATATATTAACGAACGCAAATTGGAACAGGCCAAATTGATGCTCCGCGGTTCCGACTCATCTATCGAATCCATTGCTCGTAATCTGGGCTATAATCGAACCAGCTACTTCTGCAAGGTTTTCAAAGAAGCTACTTCGGAAACACCGCATTCCTATCGTCGTAAATACAGATATTAATTAGCTTTACATACTAAAAGCAGTATTTAACTCAACATGAATTAAATACTGCTTTTTTTGCTAACCGTAAACCATTATTCAATTTATACTTCATTTTATAATTCAATTTACAATACAATTGACAATTTAATCTACAATGCAATTTACAAAACGAGGAGGTCCTATGATTAATAAAGAACGCCTATTAGCACATCTCAACGCCATGCAAGCCAGCAGCACCATCGAAGGTGTACCGGGTATCAATCGCATTGCCTTTACCGATGAGGATTGGCAGGGTCGCGAATACCTCATTGATTGTCTAAAAAAATTAGGTCTAACCTTACGTTATGATGACTTCGGCAATGTCATCGGCCGCTACGAGGGCGAAAATCCCGATGCCCCGGCCATCATGATGGGTTCGCATACCGACAGCGTGCCCCAAGGCGGTAACTATGACGGTCTTGCCGGTATCGTAGCTGCGTTGGAAGTCGTTACAGACTTACACGAAAACAAGGAGCGCCTCACCCATCCACTGGATATATTTTTATTTATGTGCGAAGAATCCAGTCGCTTTGGCAGTGCCACTTTGGGCAGTCAAGCTATGCGCGGTCAGCTAAGTATTGAACGATTACAGTCTTTACAGGATAAAAAAGGGAATAGCTTATACGAAGTACTCAAATCACGCGGTTTCAATCCCGATAACATTCCCCAAACAAAATTTACTACCCCACTCAAAGCTTTTTTAGAGCTACACATTGAACAGGGTATCGTCCTCGAAAAAACCGGACACACGATTGGGATTGTTACGGGCATTGCCGCACCGACACGCTACAAAGTGCACATTCACGGCACAGCCGGTCATAGCGGGGCCACACCGATGAATCACCGCCACGATGGTCTGTGTGCCGCCGCCGAAATCATCCTCGCCGCCGAACGCATTGCGCAAAAGAGTGCGCCCATACCGGTCGTAGCTACTGTAGGCGTTATTGAGGCCACACCGGGTGTTATGAATGTCATCCCCGGCGAAGTCACCTTAGGCCTCGATATCCGCAGCATCTCCGCAGAGGCCAAAGAGCAAGCGACTGAGGCCATCCTACAATCCATCAAAGAAATTAGTCACCAACGAGAGATTCCTATCGATACCGCTTTGATTGCCAATGAAATGCCGCTCATGATGAAAGAATCGATGATACATGCCATGGAGTCGGTAGCCCAAGATAAAAATTATAATTACATGACCCTCCCCAGCGGCGCCGGTCACGATGCCATGAACTGGGGTGATTACACCGATGTGGGCATGATTTTCATTCCTTGCGCCGGTGGCGTAAGTCACAATCCGGCAGAATCCATTACAATTGAAGATTTAGTAACCGGCACAGAATTTTTGAAAAACCTAATCCTATATTTAGATAAACAGTAATATACAAAATTTTCTATACATTTATGCATTTTGTAGAGTATATAAAAATGTCCTTATATACTCTACTTTTGTTTATTTTATTGTGTTTTTAAGGTAACTACATTTGTTTTTATGTGTATAATTAATTGTATTTTATGCACAAATAAACTACATATAGAATTTATAATATAATATATTTTATAAGAATAAAGGCATGAAGTCTAATGTATATCGCCTTAAATGCATTCTTATGATTTTTGTATACATAGAAATTTACTGAAATTTTATTGTATTTTTACGCAATCACATAGTATAATATTATCAAGTTGAAATATTTATTAAAAGGAAGGGCTTTTTCAATCAGAAAACTCTCCTTCCGTACTCATCATTTTCCAGTTTCATAATACCGGATGCCATCATTATTCCAATTAATTCAACTACTACGGTTACCCACCTGTATTATGAAGCCCCTTTTAATAAAGGAGTCAGCTTGCTTAAAGGAGGCGTTGTTTATGGGCGCAGAAGTCTTGACAGTCAAAATCAGTAGCGTACAAGCGGTCGCACTCGCATTTGTGACGTATTTCATCGGTTTATGGATCAAAAACCGAGTTCCCGTATTTCAAAAACTCAGCTTACCGGCTGCGGTAATCGGTGGTCTACCATTCGCTTTTATCCTTTCCGGTTTGCGTGTATACGGAATTCTACAAGTAGATTTTGACAACACCTTATCTACCGTAGCCCTCTTAGTATTCTTTACCACCATCGGTATGATGGCCAGCTTAAAACTCATCAAATACGGTGGCTTAGCACTTATTTTATATTTAATCGTATCCTCTATCCTCGGCTTTGTGCAGAACTTGTTGGGTATGTCCATTGCCGGTGCCATGGGCATTGACTTCCACTACGGTATTTTGGCGGGTGCCGTTTCCCTCATGGGTGGTCTCGGTACCTCGGCAGCCTTCGGTCCATATTTTGAAACCACTTACGGTATTCCGGGTGCCACAACCGTTGCCATCACAGCAGCAACCTTCGGGATGGTAGTAGCCCTCGTACTCGGTGGACCTTTCGGCGAATTCTTAATTAAACACTACAAAATTAAAACTCCGGGTACGCAACATATTGATCCGGCAACAACACCAAATGCAACTAAAAATATTCCGGCAGCCGATGCTGATAATCCGGCAGCAGCTCAATTAGAACCTCATGTATTCGATATGTCTATTCTTGAAGAAGAAGAAACAACCGACGTAAACGGCGTATTAAAAGCAGCCGGCTTCGTATTCGTAGCCGTAGGTCTCGGTGCCGTACTCAGTGCGTACCTCAACACCATCATTACCTTACCGGCTTACATCGGTGCCATGCTCGTAGCAGCTGTTATCCGTAACATCGGCGATTTCTCCGGTATGTATCGCGTACAGGGCGGCGGCCTCAATGTAGTATCCGAAGTTGCCTTAACAGTATACGTTACCATGGCTATCAACAGCTTGAAACTCTATGAATTGATTCACTTGGCTTTACCGCTCGTAGTAATCCTCATTGCTCAGACACTTCTCATGATTGTCTTTGCATGGCTCGGTTACTTCTTACTCTTTGGTAAAAACTACGACGGCGTTATGCTCGGCGTCGGCGGTATCGGTTTTGCCATGGGTGCTACAGCTAACGGTCTTGCCAACATGCAGTCCTTGGCTGAAAAATACGGTCCGTCTCCTAAAGCATGGCTCATCGTATCACTCGTTGGTGCCTTCTTGATTGACTTCGTCAATGCCATTATTATTACGTGGATGGGGACTTGGTAAGAGCGGCATAAGGTTCGTCCTTAAGCCCCTGATGGGCTCTACATCATAGCTAAAAACAGCATAAACTTATAAAGAATGGAGAGGTTCCACATCTAAGGCTTGGTTTTGCAAGCAAAAAAGACCCTTAGATGTGGACCTCTCTATTTCTTCTTCCCAGAGTACTTTATGTCTGTTTTTAGCGACGCAGAGCACTCCATCAGGGGCTTTGCGCAAAGAACTTTATGCCCGTTCTTACCGGCGTTGGAGGAGAGAAAGGCTTGGTTTTACAAACCAAAATGTTCTTAGGACCTTAGACCTATCGGGTTTCTTGCGCCCAGAGAACGTTACGCTGTTCTTAGCGACGCAGAGTACCTCATCAGGGGCTTTGCGCAAAGAACTTTATGGCCGTTCTTACCGGCGTTGGAGGATAGAGGGGAGGTTTCTGCAACGCAGAAACCTCCCCTCTTCTCCCTCTCCCCGTTATAAAACGGCGAGAGGTTTTCTGCGAAAAGAAGGCCGTGATGCAATTTCTGAGGGTCTTTTTGCTGTGCAAAACCAAGCCTTAGAAATTGCATCACGGCCTTCGCAAAAAAGCTCGCGTGTTTTACTTAACTAATAAAATTACTATTGGCAATGTTATGGCCGAGAATACGGTGCTCGCCACGACGAGTTGGGTGGCGTATTCGGTTTCAGTTCGCAATACGCCTGCGATAAGTGCGGTAGTTACGCCGGCCGGCACGGCCGCAGAGATAACGAGAACTTGCATAACGAGTTCCGAAACGGGGCCGGCTATGAGTTCATAGGGCCAAATAACGAGCCAAGCCATCAGCGGACCGATGATTAGACGGACGGCACTGCCCCACATAACGTCACGATTAAAGAAGTTGAACGGGGTTCTGGCCAGTTGTACGCCCAAAGTAAAGAGGGCGACCATGACGAGCGCATTGCTCACATTGGTAAGGACGGGCCAAAAGAAGGTTTGATCCACGGGGATTTTACCGAAATTACAGATTAAAGCTAAGGCTACGGCGTAAATAATCGGCATTTTAAAAACCAGTTTAACCGCATCCATACTACTCATTTTGCCCTGTCCGGCAAAATAGAAACCAAGGCTGTTAGTCACGATGTTTTGCCAAACAAAGACAACGATTTGAATCGCTATGGCCGCCTGCAACCAGATAGGCGCCCCATCTTGTAAAAACGGCTCATTGGAATAGATAAAAACGATGAGTGGCACCCCGATATTACCGCAGTTGTTAAAGAGTACGGCATTGCGGAAGATGCCGGATTTTTCACGGGAAAAGCCCAGCGTTTTTTCAAAAATCAAACTAGTCAGCCAAGTGGCCACAAAGCCAATCACCGTGAGCCACACGACTTGAGCGCTCTCAGCGGTTACATGGTAGCTATAGGTATTGGTAAACAAAAATGCCGGCGCCACCACATAGAAGTTCATTTTACTGAGTGTATCAAGGTCCATGTGGAATTTTTTATCCATAAAATAGCCGATGAGGACCAATAGCAAAATAGGCAGAACCGTCGTCAGGAAAATATGCAGAATCATTTATTACTTGGCACCCCACACTAAATTATACAGGGATTCGCCGATAGTGCCGGCCTGAATGGCGGCCGGTTTGGAATCATAAGTGTATTCGCTTTTATCGTAAGCGATACCGGTTTGATGGAAATATTGCATGTCCAAGGTTTGGATAGTGCGTTCATTTTTCTTGATTTCCATTTTTTCAAAATAATAATCCCCACCCGGTTGAATTACACGGATCCAAAGTTGGGCTACATCGTCTTCTTTGTCGACGCTGCTGTTGTCGATAGATGTTGTGTTATCATGAATGTCGGCACCTACATAGTACCAATAATCCGCGGCCTGTACCGGCGCTAACAAGGATAGGCTCAAGGCACCTACCAGGCCTAACATGGCCAATGTTCTATTCAGTAGTCTCATAATTAGCCTCTTTCTATATTAATTAAAACCTAAATAAATCAAAAGTTACACGCTTAAATGTTCATACTAAACTATATCGATTTGTTTAGCATACACAACATTATACCCACTTAGACTGAGTTTTCAAGTCTAAAAAAGTGAAAATGGTCTGAACCGCTATCATTCAGACCACTACAAAAAGCCACAGTAAGCCGTAATCTGTAGTGACCCCAAAAAGTTAGACTTTTATTTCCGAGAAGCCTGAATAGGTTTCTCGGAATTTTTTATGCTACTGTATTCTTTAAGCGATACTTTACCGGACTTAGCCAATTCAACTTCTCTTTTAT
>NZ_SVCB01000059.1 GCF_015058545.1 Veillonella sp. | reverse complement strand
TCCAAATGGTTAGTCGGTTCGTCAAGAAGCAATAAATCACTGGGATATAACAGGGCCTGCCCCAACGCCAAACGCCGGCGCTGGCCGCCGCTTAGTTCTTTAGCGGGCCGCATCAAATCGGAGAAACCCAATTTAGTTAAAATCGTACGGGCCTGTTGCTCAACCTGCCAGCCCCCTTCCGTATCCATGCGGCTCAATAGTTTTAAATGCTCCGGGCTGCCCGGCTGCTGTTGGTCCATGCGTTCGTATTCACGGACTAATTTTAAAACCGGATGATCTGCTAAAAATATATTTTCCAATAAGGATGCGTCTTCGTCAAATTCCGGTGCTTGCGGCAAATAATAAACCGATGCCTTACCATTGCGCAAAATAGTGCCTTTTTCCGGCTCAATAAGCCCTGCCAGCATGCGCATGAAGGTTGACTTACCGGTGCCGTTAACGCCAATTAAACCGATGCGTTTATTATCGGTAAAGGTCATATTGGCATCTTCAAATAATCGCCGTGTGCCGTACGATTGACTTACGTCCTGTAATGTTAACACGTTCATAATCTATTCAATCCTTTTTCTTGATGATTGTTATCCATTTAAATTCATTTAATACGTTATTTTTATTATACCGCAAAGAAACGGCTTTACCAAACGGCTACTATACATTTCAAAACCACATGATTCCGTTCACAGCTTACTGCCGCTTATTTTAATCATGAAAAATAATAATGATAACCATTATTGACAAGCGGCTAATTATACGTCATGATGAGGATAATATGAATGTCATCTGCGTTTTAGTCATTCATAAAAGGTATTTTGGTATTTATTGGTTTTTGACAAGGAGTGTGTTCTATGATTCGTAGTAAATTGCTTAAAGCCACCGCCTCATTATGTGCCGCCGCTCTTTTAACTACCGCTGCGGTAAGTGTAGCCTCTGCTCACGGACTTTGGGTAGGTCCGCGTCTCGATCAATTACAACTTGTGCTCGGCGAAGGACCGGAAGATAATGCGTATCAGCCAAGCATGGTTAAATCTTTGACCGGCTATACGAAAGATTTTCAACCCGTAGCCATTCCACAGCAAAATTTTGCCGACCATGTGACCATTACGCCAAATGAAAACACAAGCGTAGCCGTTATTGTCTTCGATTACGGCTATTGGAGCGTAGATAGTCAGAAAAAGGTTCACAATGCGCCTATGAAAGATGTGCCGGGCGCTATTAAAGGAACCCATGCCATTAAGTACAGCATTAACTATCTGAATAAAGTGGGTACACCGAAAGCCATTCCGAATATTCCGTATCAAATCGTGCCGTTAGTTGACCCTACGCAACTTAATGTAGGCGATATTTTGCCGGTACAGGTGCTGCATGAAGGTCGTCCGATGCCGAATGTAGAAATTATTCCGGATTTAATTAATCATCACACGGTTGTTGAAAAAACGGATGTGGACGGCAAAGCGTACTTACCGGTTCGCAATGGCAGCGTGAATGTTATCGGCGTGGAACTCGCCTTCCCGTATCCGCAATCTGACGGTTTGGCTACGCAGGATAAAATCTTTACTAGCCTAAGCTTCACCCTCCATCCGCAAGAAGACTAATTTGATTCGCAAGAAGATTAATCTAACTTAATATTATTTTGCTTTTTCATTTTTCCCCTCCCAACTAAAAAGCTATCCATCATTGCAACACGTGCAATAATGGATAGCTTTTTCATTGCTTGGCATATATCATTCTGCAGCCTTTACCGGCCGGCATCGATTAAGTCAATCTTTTAATTAAAGGCTATCGTCATAACGAGCCATATTTTCTTGTCGAATATCTTTTAATACTGCAAGCAATTCGTCCGTATCTTCTACGCGAGCAAATAATTCACCAAAGTATTCAGAATCTTCTACTGTCACACTCCACTGAAACGAATCCATATCATCATATAGGTTAAAAATAATCGGTTCATTCAACGAAGTCGGCACACCGCCATCTTCATCGGTAATCGTGGCATAATCACCATCATCATCAATTTGATAGAACAATGTTTCCCGATCGTCAATCTCAACTAATTCAAAACCTAAATTCTCATAAAACGATTCCAGCGCGTCGCCGTCCATACGAATCCTCCTTTAATACAAAACCCCAATCCCCTTCGGGATGTTTAGTCCATTGTACAAAAAATTCTAAAGCTTCGCAAGAGAGTTTTTAACATCCCCAACAGACGTATTAACATCACCGACAGGCTTTTTGCGTTCATCTAACAAACACTGAACTGCTCTGACAATATTGGCTGCCCCATCCAGCTTCCAATGCAGTTCTTCCCTCGACATCTCATGTAATCGTTCCGGATTAGCCAATAAACCGGTTACTACAGCGTGTAAATTATGAATATCACGCACCCAACGGGCAAAACCCTGTTGTTCAAAAAAGGCGGCATTCCCTTCTTCTTGCCCAGGAATGGCGCTGAAGAAAACCATCGGTACGCCAACCGTAACGGCTTCCATACAGGTCAAACCACCCGGTTTGGTAACCAACATGGCCGCTTCCCGCATCAATTTGGCCACTTCCAGAGTATAGCCGTATATCGTCGTAGGAGTGCGCAAATTCTTGCGCATGCTCATAAGCCCTTCGTAAAGCTCCGCATTGCGTCCGGTAATAACAATAAGCTCATCAATACCGGATACTTCATCTAAATGCTGCAGCGCCGATTCCACGCAGCCCAATCCGAGACCACCGCCCATAATGAGGACCTTTACCGGATAGGCATGCTTATACTCGGTTAAACGATGCTCATAAAATGTACGGCGTACGGGAATACCCGTGATCGTAATTTTATCGGCCGGAATACCGGCTTTACATAATTCATCCACCATCGAAGTGGTGCCTACAAAATAGGCATCAATTTGTTTGTACACCCAGAATTGATGTACCTGAAAATCAGTAATTACCGCTACCAGGGGAACATCAATTAAATGCTGGCGTTTTAAAATACAAGCCGCCCCACAGGGAAAAGGATGAGTGAAGATAATAATATCCGGCTTTTCCCGATTAATCAGTTTTAACATACGACGCTTCAACATCCATGACAACGCCGTCTGCGCGGTGCTGCCTTTTTTATCCCCTTGCGACATGCGATAAATAACATCGTACATCATAGGGAATACGTCAATCATCTTAATATAAGTTTCTTTAATCAAGTTGTCAAAAGAAAAACTGTTCGTATTTAAAAAATCTACATGGGTAATAATGGCATCAGGATTCTTCTGTGCCCAATACTCTTCAATGGCTCGAGCTGCTTGCGTATGCCCTGTACCGATTGAAGCTGATACTATGAGTATTCTGTCTGGCTTGCTCATAAATGTCTCCTTCCCTGTTCTTCAATTATAACATATTTTTCGAATTAGAAACGGGAAAGAACTTGTTTTTTTGCATAAAAAAAGAGACCCCCTTATTTCCGATTGGCAATCGTAACAGCCGTCTTAACGACGCTGTCATCATGGGCGGTCTCTTCTAAAACCGGGCAAATTATTTTTTGCGAGGTTTAACTTTAGTTTGTACGTTTACTAATTCTTTTAACTGTTTACCGGCTTTGAATGCAGGGGATTTGGAAGCTGCAATTGTAATAGCTTTGCCAGTCTGTGGGTTACGGCCTTCACGAGCGGAACGTTCGCGAACTTCAAAAGTACCGAAACCGATAACTTGAACTTTTTCGCCTTTTGCTAATTCTTCAGCTACTGTGTCGAACACAGCTTTAACTGCTTTTTCAGCATCCTTTTTAGTTAATTCGGCTTTCTGAGCAACACTTGCGATTAATTCTGTTTTATTCATGACAGAACCTCCTTAAAAAATAGAATGTATCCATTCATTGTAACTTGTAAGAGTATATCACGCCTTACGAATCATTTCAATGAATGTTTTTGTTCAGACACTTTAGCCGATTCCCAAAATAAGTCCAATTCTTCTAATGAAAAGTCCTTCCACGATTTTCCACTGTCTTTAACACAGCGTTCTACATGGGCAAAACGTTGGCGGAACTTATTATTGGTGCGGTTTAGTGCATTTTCACCGCCTATTTTATACCATCTTAGAAGATTAATCAAGGAAAAAAGCACGTCCCCGCCCTCTAATTCTGCATTTTCATAGTCTTTTTGGGCAATGGCCTCCTTAAATTCAGCAATTTCTTCTTCAAATTTGGCCCACACCGGAGGCTCAGTATCCCAGTCAAAACCTACCTTCGCGGCCTTTTCTTGCAGTTTTTGCGCCCCCAATAAAGCAGGCAATCCCTTAGAGATGCCGCCAAGCAAAGTTTTTTTGTCATGACCCGGTTCTTGCGCCTTTAAAGCCTCCCAATTTAGCTGGGTTGTAGCTAATTCTTTCGATGTAGCCTTGGCAAACACATGGGGATGACGGCGAATCATTTTAGCCGTTATATCGTCAATAATATCTTGAACGGTAAAAAGCCCCTGTTCTTCCGCAAGACGGGCATGGAATATAATTTGCAACAAAACGTCGCCCAACTCTTCGCGAAGATTGGCCATATCTTGATTATCGATGGCTTCGAGGACTTCATATACTTCTTCCAAAAGATAACGGCGCAAGGTACTGTGCGTTTGCAAACGATCCCAAGGGCAACCGTCCGGTGCTCTTAAAGCCGCTACCACGTCAATCAACGGCTGTAAGGTAAATTCATACCCGTCTCCAGCTTCCGCCCCTTCCGGGCCCGTTAAATCGATTTTAGAGGCATTTCCTGAAGTCTCAACAGTATGTTCAGACGAACGACGCAGCAATACCCAAATCAGGGATTCCCCCATTTCCGCTTCCAGTTTGGTCATATAGGAGGCGCCGGCCGTGCTTAAATCACTCACCGGCAACCCTTTGCCGAGTGCATTATTTTCACTAAGCGCCACGCCATATAAATCAACTTGACTATTGGCGCCGAAACGTTTTTTCAAAACAGCACTAAGATTTGTCAACACTGTTTCACCATTTACTAAATCAGTGACTAACAAAGTGCCGGTTAAATCAAAGGGTGTTTCCTCAATTTGATCGGCACCCACGATAAACAGCCCCTGCGCCACATCTATATTCAATTCAGCCAACAATGGGCCGATATTTGCTGTACTCATACAATCTCCTTTTCTGCTTCCCTTTTCTATGCGCCATAACCGCTCTTTAATCAGTCCTTCTGAGAACGTTTTTTCAAACGCTTCCCGATGACCGGCATGGCCTGCCATTCATCGTCTTTAACGGCTTTTGTAATCAGAAGTCCCGCGCCGTAAATGACGATAGCCACTACAATAGCGCCAAAAACCGCAAAATTGCCACCCAGAAGCGGTTCAAGGAAGGAATAGGTCATAACGGTCGCACCGCCCATGGCAAACGCGGCTAACGAGATTTTACTCAATTCGAGCCACGGCACCTGATACTTAATATACCGGCGCACAAAAAGCATATTCAAAAAGGCCGCCAAACCAAAGTCGATATTCGTAGACCAAGCGGCCCCGTTAATCCCCCATTCCGGCAAAGCCGTCAAATACCAGCTGAGCGGAATTTTAATGAGTGTACTGATGAACAGATTCACCATAGGAATCGCCGTATGACCGAGACCTTGTAAAATCCCGGTACTCACTTGCTGCACGCCCAAGAGGAAGATACTGAGACTCATGACCGCTATGGGGCCACCCGCATTCGGTGTGGCATAGAGAAGCTCTGAAATCGGCGTAGCCAACACATAAAGCCCTACAAAGGCAGGCACCGTAATCAAGGTGGTTATTTTAAGCGCCACATGGCTGCGACTTTGAATTTCCCCCATGTCTTTTTTTGAAAAAGCCTCAGAAATGGCCGGCACCAGGCTGGCCGCCAAGGATGTAGTCAAAATAATCGGTAAGTTCACCAGCGAGGTGGCCATGCCCGTCAAATAGCCGAATAAGGTGGTCGCTTCGCGCACGGAATAGCCCGCATCAATGAGGCGTTGCGGTACAACGCCCAAATCAATGCCCGACACAATGGGCATCATAATATTGGCCATGGAAACGGGAATCGCTAAAACAAACAAGCGCTTCATGATTTGCCAGGAGCTTTCCGGAATGATGTCCGTCGCTTGCTCAGCCAATAATTTTCGCCGTAAATGACGTTGCCGGCGATAAAAATAGAGAAGCACCAATACGCCCCCTACAACGCCCGGAAAGGTAGCTAACGTGGCTCCCGCCGCCGCCATAGGTAATCCATAAGGCAAAAGGAACAAGGCAAAGCCTACCATACAGGCTACGCGCAAAGATTGTTCCACAACCTGCGATGCGCCGGTCGGCAGCATATCCTGAAACCCTTGGAAATAACCGCGCAAACAGCTCAATATGGTAACGACAACGATAGCCGGCGCCAAAGCCATGAGAGCAAAGCTACTGCGCGGATCTGTAAGCCATTCCGACTCAACCAACCATGGTACCGCCAGAAACAGGGCCACGCTGAAAAAAGCACCTAAGGCGAATAAAACCGTAGCGGATACTCTAAAGATTTTTGACGCACCGCGTACATCTTTATAGGCCAGTTTATCGGCAATCATAATCGATATGGCTACCGGTAAACCCGCTGTCGCCAAGCTCACAATAATCTGGTAAATGGGATAGGCCATCTGGTACAGCCCAATCCCTTCACCGCCTAAAATACGCGCCAACAGCACCTTGCTGAAAGCACCGATAATTTTCACAATTATGCCCGCTAAGGTAAGAATCATAGCCCCTTTTAAAAATCGATTCATACGGTTCCTCCTAAAGCTTACTGAGATTGTAAAGCAGGGTCACGTTTTTCCAATTCCCCCATCAAAACCTCAACTGTGGTCAATACGGAAGTACCCTCTTCAATCGGGCTGTAACGTAACACATTATTTTTATCTATTTTAACATGTTGCCAAACCTTTGTCGCCACTAAGCCGGGATCCCAGCCGGCCATTTTCTCAAGGTCCGCCCAGTGAATAATTAAAACGCCTTCACGGATAACCATACTCTTAATGCCGATGGCTCTGGCTCGTTCTTTAATGCGCGCCAATTTCAAAAGACGTTCCACCGGCGGCGTCGGCGAACCGAATCGGTCAATCAATTCATCGGTAAATTCGTCAAAGTCTTCCAGCTTGCGAATCTGCAACAAACGCTGATAAATGGTAATCTTCCGAGCCGTATCATTGATATAGGCTTCATCGATAAACGCATCGATGCCAAGGTCGATAACCGGATCCACGTCCACCGTTTTAGTAACTGTTTTATGCTGGGCTTTGGCAATCGCTTCTTCAAGCATAGAACAATACAGGGCAAAACCGACTGATGCGATATTACCGTGCTGCTGTGAACCCAGTAAGTTCCCGGCGCCGCGAATTTCAAGATCGCGCATGGCCAGTTTAAAACCGGCTCCCAGTTCGGTGAATTCTTCAATCGCTTTCAAACGTTTTTCCGCCGTTTCGCTGAGCATTTTATCAGGTCGATACAAGAAGTATGCATAGGCACGACGACGGGAACGACCTACACGGCCCCGCATCTGATATAACTGCGACAGCCCCAAACGATCCGCGTCGTACACGATAATCGTATTGGCATTCGGAATATCGAGGCCCGTTTCAATGATGCTGGTACAGAGCAATAAATCATAATGGCCTTCGTAAAAATCAACCATAATGGCTTCCATTTCACTACCGGCCATCTGACCGTGAGCAATGGCAAAACGCAGGTCCGGCATGGCCGCTTCCAAAAGTTCGCCCATGTGCTCAATGGAAGCTACCCGGTTATATACGAAATACACTTGGCCGCCGCGCTGAATTTCGCGACGAATCGCTTCGGCAATGAGCTTCATGTCATATTCCACTACATAGGTCTGCACCGGCAAACGGTCTTCCGGCGGCGTGTTAATGACACTCATTTCACGCACCCCCACGAGGGACATGTGGAGAGTTCGCGGAATCGGCGTAGCACTCAACGTCAGTACGTCAATATTATTGGCCCAGCTCTTCCACTTTTCCTTCTGCGCTACACCGAAACGTTGTTCTTCATCCACAACGAGGAGTCCCAAATCTTTAAAAGCCACTTTTTTATTTAAAAGCGCATGGGTTCCGATTAAAACATCCACCGATTTATCGGCAACCCGTTTAATAATATCGCGCTTTTCACCGGCGGAGCGGAAACGGTTCAATACTTCCACGCGTACCCCGAAGGCGCCCAAACGATCGGTAAAGGTCTGAAAATGTTGCTGCGCCAATACAGTTGTCGGTACTAAGACAGCTACCTGTTTACCGCTTTTTACCGCTTTAAAAATAGCGCGCATAGCCACTTCCGTTTTACCAAAACCAACATCACCGCAAAGCAGCCGGTCCATCGGATGCGGCAGTTCCATAGACGCTTTAATTTCCTGGGAGGCTTGCAATTGGTCTTCCGTTTCTTCATACGGAAAGGCCTCTTCAAATTCCATCTGGAACGTATCATCCGGTTCAAAGGCAAAACCGTCTACAACCTCACGCTGCGCATAGAGTTCGACCAGCTTTTCTGCCAAATCATCAATGGATTTTTGCGCCTTTTGACGAACTTTGCCCCACTCACGGCCGCCCATCTTATGAATTTTAGGCACATCACCTTCATTGCCGATATATTTCTGTAATTGGTCTAAATTGTCGGCCGGCAAGAACAACTTGTCCGTACCCGCATAGGCAATTTCAATGTAGTCCTTGTGAATGCCTTCTGTTTCAATCGTTTTGAGGCCCACATACTTCCCAATACCGTGCAAAGCATGGACTACATAATCGCCCGGCGTTAAGTCGGTAAAGTAAGTAATCTCCTGCCCTTTTGGCACTTTCTTACGAAGCTTGCGCTTCTGTTGACCGAAAATATTGCCTTCCGTAACTACAACTAAATTGCAGAGCGGCAACTCAAAACCTTCCGATAAAAGTCCGCTTACAATGAGAACAGCCTCTTTAGTTGCTTTCAATTCGTCGCTCACTTCATAGGCAATATTTGCTTCACTGAGGGCTCTTTCTAAACCTTCCCGACGCTGCAAATTATTCATAACAAGCACCACTTGACGCCCCTGGGTGAGCCACACGTCGATCTCATCGATTAAGAGCGGCATTTGCCGTTCAAAGGACATCATGGACTTGCTCTGAAGGCCAATGCTGTCAAAACCGGCCAAACCGGACACGCGCTGCTGCAGGAAGTTAAAAGCAATTTCACTTTTTACCGCATTGGTGCTCATCAGTTCCGACCATGTAAAGTGCTGTTGACGATGCACGGCGTCTTCTTTTAAAAAGCCTTTTAAGGCATCTTGCAAACGATTCGGTTCATCGTACAAAAGCAGGGCATTTTTGCCATAACTCAATAAAGAGCCTTCTTCCGATGTATCGTTCAAGTGAAACGGCATAACCGTCATATGTTTAACGGATTCGATGGAGCGTTGCGTATCGATGGCAAAGGTACGAATAGTATCGATTTCATCGTCAAAAAACTCAACACGGTACGGATTATCGCTGTTTACCGGGAATACGTCGATAATATCGCCGCGCACGCTAAAATGACCACGTTGTTCCACCTGGTCTGTTCGTTCATAGCCTAACGTTACCAATTTCTCGAGCATAATTTCACGCTCAACAATGTCGCCTGTAGCTAAATGTATAACGCTTTCTTTTAATTCTTCCGGCGTCAAAATACGCTGCGTTGCCTCATCAATTGTAGCGATAACTACAACCGGTTCATCGTGTAATAAGGCCCCTAAGGCACGCATCTGCAGCCCCTGATTTTCCAGGCTGCGCGCCGCCGTAATGAATGTGACTTTTTCCGTAATCGGAAAAGGCATGACTTCCACGTCCGGCAAAAAGAATGTCAAATCGCGTTCCCATTGTTCTTTGTGGTTCTTATCATGCACCAATACAATGGTAGGCCGCTGCTCGTTGGCCTTCATGGCCGTGCTGTAAATAAACGGCTTTTGAGAGCCTCCAAGCCCCGATATTACATGCTTTTCCTTTTTATTAAAAAGTCCTTCCGCCTCTTTATAGGCAGGGTATTTATATAATAATTCCTGTAATGTTTCCATTGGGTTTTCTATTACCTTCTTCTTTTTACGCTCATATAGCAACGACAAAACGGGCTTTAGCTACGCCAAAGCCCCTTGTAATTACAAAGTATATGTTTAGTGTACCATAGGAGTCATTCAACATCAATACGCAAAGGGGGTTATTAGGCCCCTTACATCAGCAAAATTATTAATATTGAACATTGTATTCTCCTTTAGTCTTTTGCTATTTTTTATTTATCTATTGACGATATGGCTCCTGATATGATAATATATCTTTGTTGCGGGAGTGGCGGAATTGGCAGACGCACCAGACTTAGGATCTGGCGCCTTCGGGCGTGGGGGTTCAAGTCCCTTCTCCCGCACCAGCTAAGAATTTTAAGCCCTTTGGGGCTTTTTTTATTGCCTAAAATTTGAATTATAGTGTTTAAAAAGGTCAAAGGCTCTACAAAATACCCATCACAGTATTTTGTAGAGCCTTTGATTAGGAGATGATGAAAATGTACGCCCATACATTATCATGACAATATATTAACACTTGCGTGATAATACCAAATATCCATAGCCATGACCGGTACGGGTGTCACATGCATCATCGAATTAGCCAATAAAAAAGCCTTTTCCGACGCATGCGAAAAAGGATATATGATTCTCCTCCCTATCGCTCGTAGGTCAAATGGTGAATGATGAATAGGCAGTTCTCCTGACTTAGCTTCACCGCTCCTCTCGCCTTCCCAGTGTTACCCAGTGACTTAAATGAGATTCGCTCAGCCTTACAGTGACGGGATCGTGTCGGACTTGCACCGACTTCTCTATTATGCATTTCTGCACCTATTCCCAACTATGTATTTTATTTATTTGATACTTTCTATACACGTATAGTAACATGATTTTTATACATTGTCAATAAACAATTGTTATATTTTCTCAATATTTTTCAAGCAATCCAAAACTTGCGGAAAAGTGCGTATTTACTACATTATATCAGTTTTTGTCGAATTAAAAGGCTGTCTAAAAGACTCTAATTACTTCTATCTTATGTGTGATATACTCAATCATAAAAAACATTGACCATTGAAGAAGATTCTTTTTTAACAGATGCAGCTGTGGTAAGCCGTATGGCCACGGCTTATGAAAAGACATGGTCTGCGGAGAATACAGAAAAGAAGTTAGAAACGCTGTTACCTCATAAATTAGGTGGATGCGTCTGGTGGCTCGCTGCCTTGGCCGATAGAATGGGCTAGATTTTGAAAAGGCAGTTGTGGATTTTATTGAGGAGAAAGAAAAGGAGTTGCGGTGATGAGTGGTTAATGGTAGAGGCATAGAGGGCTAGAGAAAGAAAGCTCGATCGATTTAGTGGCTCGCCGCATTGCTTCGCTCGCTGCGTTTATTCTTATTTAGTAACGCTGAGCACGTACTGGCTCAATCAGCGACTTCCTATGTGTTCGACAGCTGTGGATTCTTCTTCGAAGAATCTTACGCTGCGAACTAAACGATTCACACAAGTTTGCGCGTCGTTTCACTCCTTCAAACTTGGTTCTCTGTTTATCCCACGCCGCTATTGTACCTTGACCATACTGCACACCTCTACAATGTTGGCTGGAATCTGGCCTGATGAGGCACGTAGTGACTCATCAGTAAAATAAAAGACGGCCATACCTTTTGATCTGCACCCATTTTCTTGGACAGAAGTAATTAAGCAACTTTTTGGGAATGGGTCCGGTATTCTACCGGACTCATTCCTTTTAATTTAAGTTTGATACGTTTAGTATTGTAATAGTCTATGT
>NZ_SVCB01000058.1 GCF_015058545.1 Veillonella sp. | reverse complement strand
TGTTATAACTTAACCGATGACATGTGGGTAGCCGGCGGTGCCATTAATAATGGCGGCATCATCATGCGTTGGATGCGTGACCGCATTCTTCACTTGCATGGCCCGCAGATGGAACAACTCGATGTGGATCCATATGATTTGATGACCATGAAAGCTCGTCATGTACCGGCCGGTTCCGGCGGCTTACTCTTGATGCCGTTCTTTACCGGTGAGCGTGCACCATATTGGAATTCCGATTTACGCGGTGCTTTTATCGGTTTATCCTTAAATCACAGCCGTTCTTATATGATTCGCGCTACCATGGAAGGTATTTGTTACAGCCTTCTTTGTGTATTGCAGGCTCTACGTGATTTTGAAGAAGTTAAAGACATTCGCGTCAGCGGTAGTTTCACCAAATCCGAATTATGGCTTCAGATTATGTCTGATATTTTTAATGAAAACATTACTTTGCCGACAAACAGTGAAGGGGCATCCTTCGGCGCAGCCGTATTAGGCTTCATTTCTGACGGTACGTTAAAGGACATTAAAGATACAGCTACACTCGTTACGGCTCAAGAAGTGTACACGCCAAAGGAAGCGAATCGCGAAGTATATGACGATTTGTTCAAAATTTATGAGTCTTTATATGTAAATATGAAAGATGATTTGGCTCGTTTGGTAAACTTCCAACAGAACCATCCGTTCAATCGTTTATAATATATTTTTTATTTTCTTGTTGAACTATTGTGTCGGTTCATATGAAAGGAGGCGCTTTTATGCCACTGGTTATATTGGCATTAGGCATCGTGCTATTGTTCTTCCTTATTGTAAAAGTGAAGTTGAATAGCTTTTTATCCCTTATTTTAGTGTGTATTTTGTTGGCATTCGGCGAAGGCTTGCCGATTGACAAAATTTTCCCTACTATTCAAAAAGGCTTGGGTTCAACCTTAGGCGGCTTAACAATCGTAGTCGGCTTCGGTGCCATTCTCGGTAAACTCATGGCTGACAGCGGCGGGGCACAGCGTATTGCTACCACATTGATTAATATGTTTGGTCGTAAAAATGTAAAATGGGCAGTTTGTTTAACCGGTTTTATTGTTGGTATCGCTTTATTTTACGAAATCGGCTTCGTACTTTTAATTCCATTGGTATTTACCATTGCGGTAGCAGCTGATATTCCGCTTCTCGAAGTAGGTATTCCGATGGCTGCCGCTTTATCCGTAACTCATGGCTTCTTGCCACCACATCCGGGTCCAACCGCGATTTCCGTTATTTTTAACGCCGATATCGGCAAAACCTTGATTTACGGTTTAATCATCGGTATTCCAACTGTTATTATTTCCGGTCCGTTACTGTACAATACAGTAAAAGACATTAAAACGGAAATTCCTGAAGGCCTTCACAATGATAAAAACTTCTCTGATGAAGAAATGCCTTCCTTCATGAGCAGTATTTTAACCGCCTTAACACCGGTTATCTTGATGGCTATCAGCGCCGTAGGTAAAATGATGGGCATTCCTAAAGATGCGCCAATCATGCATATCTTCAACTTCATCGGCGACCCAAGCGTTGCGTTGACTATTTCCATCGCTGTAGCCTTCTACACCTTTGGTTATGCTCGTGGCAAAACTACTAAAGAAATTATGGAAACTTCTGAAAAAGCAATTCTTACCGTTGCCATGATTCTCTTCATCGTAGGTGCCGGCGGTGCGTTGAAACAAGTACTCATCGACAGCGGTGTAGGCGACTACATCGGTCACTTGGTAATGGGTGCTAACTTGTCCCCATTATTGTTGGCATGGATTATCGCTTCCGTTATTCGTATCGCCGTAGGTTCTGCTACTGTAGCAGCTCTTACAGCAGGTGGTATCGTAGCGCCGCTCATTCCGCTTACCGGCGTGAGCCCTGAACTTATGGTATTAGCCGTTGGTGCGGGCAGCGTTATCTTCAGCCCACCGAATGATCCGGGCTTCTGGCTCTTCAAAGAATTCTTCGGCCTTACTGTTAAACAAACAGTACGCACCTGGTGTGCCGTAGAAACAGCCATTGCCGTATGCGGTCTCATCGGTGTAGAAATCTTGAATTTATTTGTTTAATAACAACTATATAAGTTACAATCAAAAGGTTGCTTCCTCAGGGAGCAACCTTTTTTGTTGAAATCTTGTGAAAATTAATAAATTGTTACTTTTATTTATATTCAATTTGTGTAATATAATATATTATTTTTATTCACATAATGTTTAATATAACCGCATATTGTAGAATAATTTTAATAATAAAAACCTATCTTAATAATAGATTTATCACATAAAAATATAACCACTTGATTTGCAATTTGAATTAATTTATAATATGAAAATATTGTGATTAATTTCATTTTTTGTAAGGTTGATTAGGTGGTATTAATGAAGAAGAAACAAAGAGATATGCTGACTTTGCTCGTTTTGGGGGCGTTTGCTGTATGTGGCGTAAATGAAACTATGGCTGCGGCGGTGAACAGTGTTGTTGCCGGCAATGGTGCTAATGTAGCCGGCACGGCTGCTCATGGCATAGCTATTGGCACTAATGCTAATGTATTGCCGGCTGACAACTATAGCGATACTATGACAAACGGCGATAAGCGCAAAACAAATGGTCAGACATCCATAGCAATAGGTGTTAATTCCGAAACAAAATGGAGTGGCGCTACGGCTGTAGGTGCGGGAGCTAAAGTAAACGGTTTAAATGCGTCAGCTTTTGGCAACGGAGCAAACGCCATTGGCGAAAACAGTATTGCACTCGGTGGAGCCTCTATGAGTGAGACGTATACGTATTTTGATACGACTTACAATATGAATAATGCTATTGCAGTGGGTAAAGAAGCTCATGTGGGAGCCAGGCGCGGTATTGCTATCGGATTAAAAACTAAAGCTGAAGGTATAGCTTCGACGGCTCTTGGACCACAGGCCGAAGCTTTAGGTGAAAGTGATACGGCTATTGGGAACCAAGCCCATGCTAACGGTTGGGGCGCTTCGGCATTCGGCACCATTGCCAAAGCAGATGGCATGAATGCGACCGCTATCGGTAATGATGCAAGAGCTCAGAATACCTACGCCGTAGCGTTAGGCACTCATTCTATTGCTACAGCGGAAGGAAGTACATCATTGGGACCTAATTCTCAGGCGGATGGTAAATTTTCAACATCAGTAGGTTATAATGTGCAAACGGCGGGCCTTCACGGCATTTCTATCGGTACCAATACGGTGCGTAACGCAACAGCGAATAATGATGCCAATGCGGGTGGCGATTACGCAATCTCTATGGGGTCCGATACCCATGCACGCAATACCGACTCTATTGCCATCGGTCGTCAAGCTGATTCTACCAGTGCAGGCAGTATAGCTATAGGCGCAAATTCTTTTGTGGAAACTCAAGATGGCGTAGCCTTAGGCAGTCAGTCCATAGCCAATCGTTATAGTTTAAAAGATGTATCGGTAGTATCTGATGCCTCCGCGGCGGATGAACAAGTGTATGGGGCTGATAAATCCAAAGATACCGATAAAGCCGCTATTGCCAATACAGTTAAAGGTAATGTAGGGGCTGTTTCGGTAGGTAATGATGATATGAAGCGTCAAATTATCAATGTGGCGGCCGGTTCGGAAGATAGCGATGCCGTTAATGTGGCACAGCTGCGTTCGGTTGAAAATTCAATTGAAGCTACCGTGAAAGAATATACGAATGGTTTTACAACTGTTATAAACAATCATACGAATCAGATTGCTGATTTGAATAATCGAGTGGATAACATTGAGGGAAAAGTTAACAACATAGAACGGGATGTTACCCAAATGAAAGGGGAAATGCACAAAGTCGGCGCTATGTCGGCGGCCTTAGCCGGATTAAGAAACCTCGCTTTTGATCCGAGCAGTAAATTAAACTTCTCGGTGGCCGGTGGTTTTTACCGTGAGGCTTCGGCAATGGCATTAGGCGCGTCCTATCAACCGAATGAAGACGTACTCTTTGCTGTAGGAACCAGCGTGGGCAATAATGACAATATGTATAACGTGTCCGCAACCTTCAAAGTGGGACCAAGTGAAAAACGTCGTGCGTATCTTAACGATGAACGCATGGCGCCAATCAGCACCGTTTATGTACTTAACGATAAAATGACCCTGTTGGAAAAAGAAAACCAAATCGCCAATCAGAAAATAGACCAACTAGCTCAAGAAAACGAAGAACTCCGTCAAAAACTTGAACTATTAATGACAAAACTCTCGGTGTAACTATTTTTAATAACTACACAAGTGCCGTATAAGTGTTAAGCCAATTCAGCGTTGCAAAGGAAACAACACGTACTAAGCATATCCTCCCAAAATCCTTGCTTAAGTACACCTCTCCCTGTACACTGAATACAACAATTAAACCTATACGACACTACTTTTTTTGCTTGCAAAACCTGAGCAAGATCGTACTCAGAGTCCACATCCCCACCAATTGAATACTTTTATAGCACACGAACCTTTGCTATTAGGCTAGTAGTTCGGTGCAAAGTATTTTGGTTGAGTACGATGTGGGGTGATGGCCTAGGCGCTATGATAGGGAAGACGATGTGGTACACGTTCGAAGCGACTTTTTTTGCTTGCAAAACCTGGAGCAAGAACGTGTGCCACATCGTCCATATCCCGGCCATCATCCCACATCGAGATAATTAAAAGAAACTGCACCGAACCACTTGCCATAGCAACAGTTTGTGTGATATACTCATAAAGTATGAAATTACGCACGCAGATCTGATCCGACATCTGTGTCAGGGCTTTTCCTGATTTATACTCGGATATGACGCTGCGGAGGTTTATTTAACAGGAGGTGCCAACATGGCAGTAGTATCAATGAAACAATTATTGGAGGCCGGCGTACACTTCGGTCACCAGACAAGAAGATGGAACCCTAAGATGGCTAAGTTCATCTTCACTGAACGTAATGGTATTTATATCATCGACCTTCAGAAAACAGTTAAAAAAGTAGAAGAAGCTTACGATTTCCTTCGTGAAGTTGCTCAGAACGGTGAAGTAATTCTTTTCGTGGGCACAAAGAAACAAGCTCAGGAATCCGTTAAAGAAGAAGCTATCCGCGCTAACATGTTCTATGTAAACGAACGTTGGTTAGGTGGTATGCTTACTAACTTCAAAACTATCGAAACTCGTGTAAAACGTTTAAAACAGCTTGAAACAATGGCTGAAGACGGCACATTCGAACTTCTTCCTAAGAAAGAAGTTATCGGCTTACGTCATGAAATGGAAAAATTGGAAAAATACCTCGGCGGTATCAAAGATATGCCTAAAATGCCGGGCGCATTATTCGTAATTGACCCTAAAAAAGAACGCATCGCCATTGCAGAAGCTAAAAAATTGGGTATCCCTGTAGTAGCTACAGTTGACACTAACTGTGACCCAGACGAAATTGATTTCCCAATCCCTGCAAACGATGACGCTATTCGTGCCGTTAAATTGTTAACAGGCAAAATGGCTGACGCTGTATTGGAAGGCCGCCAGGGCGAATCCTTGGATGACCAGGGTGAACACCAGGAAGCTGCCGATCAAGCTTTAGCACAAATGGTTTCTGACTCCGTTGACATGGTTCAAGACGGTCAGGGCTAATAAGAGCTTTTAAAAGCACAGCTTTACAAACTTAAAATGTATCATACGTTAAATAAAGTTTTGTTCAAAAATATTTAATAAATAGGCTTTTTACGGTCTATAATTTTCACAAAAACAGCATTATGGCTGTTATGTGGAATATATAAACCGGAGAATTCACAAAATTATATATAATCGGCAAAAATTTATTTGATAAAAAATGTAGAACGATATAAAATTAAGGTAAGGCTTTATGACCTTACCTTAATTATTGTATAGGAGGTATATATTAAATGGCGATTACTGCTGCATTAGTAAAAGAATTGCGCGAAATTACAGGCGCAGGCATGATGGATTGCAAAAAAGTATTAACCGAAGCTAATGGCGATATTCAGAAAGCAATTGACTTACTTCGTGAAAAAGGCTTAGCCGCTGCTGCTAAAAAAGCCGGTCGTATTGCTGCTGAAGGCGTAGTTTCTTCTTATATCCATGGTGGCGGACGTATTGGTGTTCTTGTTGAAGTTAACTGCGAAACTGACTTCGTAGCTAAAACCGAAGACTTCCAAGCTCTCGTTAAAGACATTGCTATGCAGATTGCAGCAGCAAACCCTGCGTACTTGAACCGTGAAGAAGTTCCTGCCGAAGTTATTGAACACGAAAAAGCTGTTCTTTTAGAACAAGCTAAAGCAGAAGCTGAAGAAGACGTAAAAGCAGGTCGCAAACCAAAACCTCAGGCTGTTCTTGAAAAAATGGTTAACGGTCGCGTTGAAAAATTCTATAAAGAAAACTGCCTTATGGAACAAGTTTTCATTAAAGATGGTGACAAAACTATTACTGATGTTATTACTGAAAAAATCGCTAAAATCGGTGAAAACATTAACGTACGTCGTTTCGTTCGCTACGCTTTAGGCGAAGGAATTGAAAAGCGTCAGGACGACTTCGAAGCTGAAGTTCGTGCAGCCGCTGGTCAATAAGAGTTAAAGAGATAAGAGAACACCGTCACGTGTTCTCTTATTTTGTAATAGCAGAGGAGTAATAAAGCAATGAGTAATAGAAATTTTAAACGTATCGTCTTGAAGTTGAGTGGTGAAGCCTTAGCCGGTGATCAGGGCTTTGGTATTAACCCGTTAGTAGTAGAAGAAATTGCTAAAGAAATCGCTGAAATCGCCCGTACAACGGACTTGCAGATTGCTATCGTAGTAGGCGGCGGCAACATTTGGCGTGGACTCGCCGGCAGTGCTAAAGGCATGGACCGTGCTTCTGCTGACTACATGGGGATGATTGCCACTGTAATGAACTCCTTAGCATTACAAGACGCCCTTGAAAATGCCGGTGCGGCTACCCGTGTTCAGACGGCTATTGCTATGCAAGAAGTAGCTGAACCATACATTCGTCGCCGTGCAATCCGTCATTTGGAAAAAGGTCGTATCGTTATTTTTGCTGCCGGAACGGGTAATCCGTATTTCTCCACCGACACTACAGCTGCACTTCGCGCTGCGGAAATCGAAGCCGATGCTATTTTGATGGCTAAGAAATTTGCTGACGGTGTATATGATTCGGATCCACGCACCAATCCGGATGCTAAGAAATTTGATGAGCTTACATACATGGACGTAATCAGTCGCGAACTTAAAGTTATGGACGCAACATCTACGACCTTGTGTAAGGATAATAATATTCCAATCGTAGTGTTCAGCATGGATATTCCGGGCAATATCACACGCGCTGCGAAAGGGGAAGTTGTTGGTACTATTGTAAGAGGTGAAGAATAATGGAAATTCAAGAACTGTTAACCCGTGAAGAAGGCCGTATGGACAAGACCATTGAGGCTTTAAAACATGAGTTTGCTTCCATTCGTACCGGTCGCGCCAGTACTGCCTTATTGGACAAAGTTATGGTTGATTACTATGGCACACCATCGCCAATCAATCAGGTTGCCAATGTAACGGCACCGGAACCACGCTTAATTTTGGTAAAACCATGGGAAAAATCCATGATTGGACCAATTGAAAAAGCAGTTTTACAATCCGATTTAGGCCTTAACCCAAGCAATGACGGTGATACAATTCGTTTGGCTATTCCTCAGCTTACGGAAGAACGTCGTAAAGAACTCGTTAAAGTAGTAAGCAAAAAAGCGGAAGAAGCTAAAGTTGCCGTTCGCAACATTCGTCGCGATGCTAACGATGCCCTTAAAAAAGAAGAAAAAGCAAAAACTATCACCGAAGATGATGCTAAACAAGGTCAAGAAAAAATCCAAAAATTAACGGATAAAAAAATTAAAGCTATCGATGACTTAAAAGACAAGAAAGAAAAGGACGTATTGGAAGTATAATGAATACGCCAAACTTAATTGTTGGATTACCTTGGCAGCTTGCACAGAAGATGTTGCAGGCTGCCAATATCCCTTTTTCAGTAACTATGGGTGAGAACTACAATAGATTTTTTACTGTTGCTGACAATGATTTTTATGTAGGCCGAGTGACCTATGTAGAGGAAACGGGCACATGGCAAGTGTTGCTGTATCGCCCTATGATAGCAAGCGGTTTTGAAAATTGCACTGAGGTACAATATGCTAAAGAATTTACTTCGTAAAAAAGAAGGAACTGCGTCAACGTCAGGCGTTACACTGGATCCTAACAATATACCTCACCATGTAGCTATTATTATGGATGGCAATGGTCGTTGGGCGAAACGCCGTGGTTTACCGCGTACGATGGGACATCGTGCCGGTGCTGATGTATTAAAGAAAATTGTGATTGCTGCCGATGAAATCGGCATTAAAGCCTTAACTGTGTATGGTTTTTCCACGGAAAACTGGAAACGTCCGGCCACAGAAGTGTCTTTATTGATGAGTTTAATTCGCGAATATTTGCTCGGTAATGTACGAGATATGCATGAACATAATGTGCGTATTCGTTTTATCGGCTATATTGGTGGTTTATCCGAAGAATTGCAACAGATTATTGCTGATGCAGAACAATTAACTAAGAATAATACGGGTCTTACCTTACAGTTAGCCATTAACTATGGGGGACGCGATGAAATAGTACGAGCTGTTAAAGCTACGGTAGCCGAAGTGGCTGCCGGCACTATGGCCATTGAAGATATTAATGAATCATCTTTTAGTGAACATCTATTTACCAAAGAATTCAGTGATGTAGACTTATTGATTCGTCCAAGCAATGACTATCGAATCAGTAATTTCCTGTTATGGCAATTGGCGTATGCCGAGTTTTGGTTCACCGAAACTCATTGGCCTGATTTTACAGCTCAAACTTTATTGGATGCTGTGTATGCCTACCAGCAACGAGAACGGCGCTTCGGCGGTTTAAAGACGGAGGAATAATATGCTGAAAACTCGTGTAATTACGGCATTAATCGGCTTAGTAATAGCAGTTATTGCAATTACGGCAGGCGGTTATATTTTTAACGGCATTATTCTTTTGCTGGCTTTATTAGGCTGGCGGGAATATGTAGGCATGCTTCGTAAGACTAAGGTAGTGTTACCGGAGCGCTGGGGTTATTTGTTTACACTCCTTATGATGGGTGCTATCACTTTTGGCTTATATAAATGGGCCATTATTGCGGGGGCAGCTTCAGTATTGGTAATAGGCTTATTGTATATCTTTGGGCCGGCCAGACTGGATTTGTCCGTTATTAGTACGTCCATGTTAGGATTTTTTTACATAAACGGCGGCTTTGCTGCCTTTATGGCATTACGTGAAAACTCTCTCTATGATTTATTACCGATTGGTTTAGCTAATGCGCATATAGGCGAACTTGTTATTTGGTTATTATTACTTACCACCTGGGCCAGCGATACATTTGCGTATTTTGCGGGCGTTAAATGGGGTAAACGTAAGATTGTACCGAATATCAGTCCCAATAAATCCTTAGAAGGCTATGTAGGCGGTTTTATCGGTTGTTTGTTAACCGGTATTATTTACGCTGTAATCGTAGGGATTCCATTCTCCTTGGGGCTCGGGGCCGGCCTTTTAACCGGTATTGCAGCACCTTTGGGCGATTTATTTGTGTCTAAGTTAAAACGCGCTTGCGGCGTTAAGGATTCCGGCGTTTTATTACCGGGCCATGGCGGTGTACTCGATCGCTTTGACAGCTTATTATTTTCAGCACCAATGGTATTGGTTTACCTTTTGTAATCGCGATATAATAAATAGAGAACAGTATAACAGCGTTAAGTTAGTAAGACTTAAACCGTTAGTAATACTTAAACCGTTAGTAATATAAATATAGTAGTACAAAGATAAGCAAAGGAGTTTCTATGAAAACACTGAGTATTCTTGGGAGTACCGGTTCTATCGGCACGCAAACTTTGGATGTAGTACGACAGCATCCCGATTTATTTTCGGTAAAAGGGCTGGTAGCATATCGAAATGTGGATATATTGGAAGCTCAAATTAAAGAATTTCAACCGGAAATTGCCGGCCTTGTAGATGAAACAGCGTTTTTAGAATTAAAAAAACGATACCAAGGTCCGACAAAATTGGTGGGGGGCAAAGAAGCCTTAATTGCAGCCGCTACCTTGCCTAGTGCTGAATTAGTGGTGACCGCTGTAGTGGGCGCCGCCGGCATTGAGCCAACTGTTGAAGCTATTAAGGCGAAGAAGACAATCGGTTTGGCCAATAAAGAAACCTTGGTAGCCGGTGGTCCGCTTATAACGGCCTTATGCAAAGAATATGGGGTGCAATTGTTACCGATTGACAGTGAACACAGTGCGATTTTCCAATGCTTGGAAGGTCAGACGCGTGAAAACGTTGACTCACTGCTCATCACGGCATCGGGTGGACCGCTACGCACATGGCCGTCTGAAAAGATTGCTACCGCTACGGCCGCTGATTGCTTGCGTCATCCCACTTGGAATATGGGCAATAAGATTACTATCGATTCAGCCACTTTATTTAATAAAGGACTTGAAGTGATAGAAGCACATTGGTTGTTCGGCTTTGACTTTGACCACATCAAAGTTACCGTTCATCCGCAGAGCATTGTTCATTCCATGATTATGATGAAGGACGGTGCCATTTTGGCTCAGTTAGGTAATCCTGATATGCGTGAACCGATTCAGTATGCCCTGACATATCCTGAACGAAAACCGCTTAAGATGGATACTCTTACCTTTGCTGATGCTTTAAAATTAGAATTTTTCCCACCTCGCTACGACGATTTTCCGGCTCTTAATTTAGCTTTTGAAGTCGGCCGGGCAGGGGGCTTTAAACCGGCTGTATTCAATGCAGCCAATGAAATTGCGGTATATGCTTTCCTCGACGGTAAATTACAGTTTGCCGATATTTACAAAACAGTTTTGGCTGTTTTAGAAAAAATGGAATCAGAACCGGACTTTACGCTTGAAAATTTGCGTGAAATTGATTTATGGGCTCGTGAAACAGCCAAGGCTTTGATTAAATAGGAGAGATTATGTTAACTATTGTTGCCACAATCTTCGTATTTGGCATTATTGTGTTTATTCATGAATTCGGTCATTTTATTACGGCCAAAGCCAGCGGTATGCGTGTTGATGAGTTTGCCATCGGTTTCGGACCGGCTATTGCTAAAAAACGCAAGGGCGAAACATTATATTCTATTCGTGCCATTCCTTTAGGCGGTTATAACAAAATCGCCGGTATGGATCCGGAAGAACCGCTCGATGACCGTTCGTTTTTAAATAAACCGGTATGGAAACGTTTTATCGTTATTGCCGCCGGTGCCGTATTTAACTTTTTATTGGCCTTAGTTCTATTCTTTATGGTTTACGTAGCCAACGGTATTCAGACGCCGTCTATGGAACCGGTAGTTGGGAACATGATGAATGGTTCGCCCGCTATTAACGCACAGATGGAACTTAATGACCGTATCGTGTCTATTAACGGTAAGCCTGTTAATGAATGGACAGATATTTCCAAAACATTGCAAGGCACGGCGAATACAATTGTACCGATTGTAGTAAATCGCGCCGGTGTTAACCATGAATTGACGGCCATTCCGGAAGCGGTGGGTGACGACGGACGTGCTGTTATCGGTATTAATCCGGTTATGAACTCCCAACCTTTAAGTGTGGGCGAGTCGGCTATTCAGGCCGTACATACAACCGGTTTTGTTTTAGTTAGTATGGTGGACGGTATTTGGTCCATGATTACCGGCCACGCCAATGCGGAATTGGCCGGACCTATCGGAGTTGCCCAAATGGCCGGTCAAGTGGCGGAAAGCGGTTTTTGGAACTTGCTTCAATTTACCGCCTTATTAAGTTTGAATTTAGGTGTCATCAACTTATTGCCGATTCCGGCATTAGATGGTGGACATTTAATTGTTTTAATCATTGAAGGAATTACGAGACGACGTTTGCCGGCGAAGGCATTGTATTATATACAAATGACGGGGGTTTTCATTTTATTGGCTCTCTTTGTATATGCTACGACTCATGACATTAGCCGTCTGTAATATAGGAGTTACCTATGATTAACAGAAAAGAAACAACTCGAATTAAAGTGGGTTCCGTACCGATTGGTCATTTTGCACCGGTCAGCGTTCAATCCATGATTACAACGAATCCGGTGGAAACGGAAAAAGCGATTGCCGAAATTAATCGTTTAGGCGAGGCGGGCTGTGATTTGGTGC
>NZ_SVCB01000057.1 GCF_015058545.1 Veillonella sp. | reverse complement strand
TGTTGTGGTTACCAGACCAACTTCATTGTACCATTAGGAGGTTCTTTCCTTTTCTATAAGAGTTTTTTACCGACCCCCAGTTTAACTGGGGGTTTAGTCATGCCTATTCGGCGTACAAAAATCAAAAAACAGCCTCCGAATAAAGGCTGTTTTTATAAATTTTGTTACATTAGTTTACTACTTGTGTCTATTCGACACGCACTTCCAACTATTTACAATACGATGTCATTAAATAGCCCCCTTAGGTAAGAGAGGAGCTTATCGGTGCAAAGTAAACTGAGCCAATGAGTACAGTGTCTTGCCTTTAATCACGCAAGCTTCTACGTCTGTTCTAATCAACTCTTTTACCCTGAAAACAAGTGCTATAGCCGACCAATAGCTGCATAACTCCGCCATTTCTTCCAAGTTTTGATGATATGCGGACCATAAGGAAATCATATTTTTTTCAAATACAGTTTCACCTAATACGAGACCCCCGATAAAAATAGCGAAGTAAATAAGCAGCATGCGATCATTATGATGCTCCTTATATAAAGTTACGATTAAAGAGCGACTGCGCCATACAGCCACACACAAGACGATTGCCATGGCACCTAAAAACCAAGGAAGATAAGCGCCAAACCACACTTCATGTATCCCCGGGAATTCCGGCCCGTCAGCAGTCCATGCAATCGGATAAAAAACGCGGCCCCAACTTAATTCACGACCCAGTGCTACCAGAAATAATACCGCCGCACTTAGCCATAGCCACCACTCAGCGCGAGCGCCTGACATTGACCACTTAACTGTCATTACAAAGCCCCCTAATAGCATGAGTGCCTCTATATTTTCAATCCAATTATTTTCCCAGAAAGCCCAACCAGGCAAAAGAAAGGCTAACGGCCAAACCATTATTAATAGTACTATGCTTACTTTGTTAATTATTTTCACTCTATTACCTCCGTATCTGCTTGTGAGTTCACTTTTCGTATATCTTGTGAGTTATCCTTTCGTATATCTCGTGAATGCTCTTTTTCGTATATGATGTATATATTATTAATTTCATTATTCAGAATGTTCATACATCATTATATGCAGTTTATAAATTGTTTATAATTTGTAAATGTTTTATTTAAATTTTACACTCTTTTTACAATTAATCAAACGAAAAAAGTCTATCTCTAGACACTATATGAGTATTGTTCAGAAATGCCGTTAATTGGTTTCTTTATATTGCTAATAAATCTCATTACAAAAAAAATATATTAAGTTTATTAGATTTGATGTTCGAAAATCAGCCTTTAAAAATCAGCTTTTTCAATAAATTCTCAAATAAAATCTAATATTCTTTTTCGTATCCAATTACACTATCAAGATTTCCACACGTTTGTATTCTCCTGTTATTTGGCGTATAATCAAAATTAATAAGAGCTACAATAATATATGTTAGCTGATAACTATACATACTCACTAATTTAAACGAGGTGACAATATGAAAATCATCGTAATGGAACCATTAGGCGTATCCGCCGCCAAAATCGAAGAAGCCAGCACTCCACTTAAGGCAGCCGGCCATGAGTTTTTCTATCCTGAAACGCAGGAATTAGACCAAGCTAAATTATTGGATCGCGTAAAAGACGCAGATATTTTAATTTTGGCTAATCAAAAATTATCCGGCGACATCATTCGCCAATGCCCGAATCTTAAAATGATTTCTATCGCCTTCACCGGCGTGGACCATGTGGATTTAGAAGCATGCCGCGAACGGAATATCACCGTTTGTAACGCCGCCGGTTACTCCACGAATGCGGTAGCGGAACTCGCTTTTGGCCTCGCCATTTCCGTAATCCGCAATATCGTGCCTTGCGACCATCAGGCCCGTCATGAAGGCACTAAAGCCGGTCTGGTTGGTTTTGAACTTTTCGGCAAAACCTTCGGCGTAGTGGGTACCGGTGCCATCGGTCGCCGCGTAGCTGAAATTGCCCTCGCTTTCGGTTGTAAAGTTATTGCCTATAACCGCAGTGAAAAACAAGATCTCATAGATAAAGGCGTTAAATTCGTTTCCAAAGAAGAATTATTCCGCGAAGCCGATTTCGTATCCTTACACACGCCGTTAACGGCTGAAACAAAAGGCCTCGTGAACGCCGACATGATTAAACTCATGAAACCGACGGCCGTTCTTATTAACACGGCTCGTGGTCCCGTTGTAGATAGCGAAGCCTTAGCGGCCGCCCTTAACGAAGGTCGATTAGCCGGCGCCGGCATCGACGTATTCGAAACGGAGCCACCAATCCCGGCCGACCATCCATTATGCCATGCCAAAAATACCGTTCTCACCCCACATGTAGCTTTTGCCAGCAAAGAAGCCCTCGAAACGAGAGCGGATATTGTTATTGAAAACATCAAATGCTGGGAAGCGGGCAAACCGCAGAACTTAGTGTAGCTAAGCAAAACATCAAATGCCGAGAAGCCACTAACCTGCAGAACTTGGTATAACTTAGTTTTATAGGCCAAAACTTATATGGCATGATAAAATTTGAATCAAAAAAGCAACCGTACTTACATAGCGCTGTAAGCATCGGTTGCTTTTTTTTACGGTCATCGCCCTAGGTTTGATGACTATTTATTTTTACATTTTAATCTCGGCAACAATTAATATTGGTCGTCAATAATTTCGGTGCCCTGTTCTTTGAGTGCATCTTCCACCCACTGACGATCCGCATCACCGGTCAAAGCTGCATGTACATTAGCGGCATCTTTGGCTTGGATTTTTTTAGCCCCCTCTAACACTTCTTCCGCATCTTGCCAAGGAACAACGATAACGCCGTCGCGGTCCATGACAACAATGTCGCCCGGATTTACGGAAATGCCGCCGCAAGCGATTGGCGTATTGATTTCACCGGTGCCATCTTTATAAGGGCCCGCCGGATTGGTGCCGTTTGCATAAACAGGCATGCTCATAGCTTCTACCGCATCACTGTCGCGAATCGGTCCGTCAATTACAAGGCCGGCAATTCGTTTATAAATCGCATAGCCCAACATAACTTCACCCATGAGCGCCCGATATTCCGTGCCGCCGTCATTGGACACCATAATAACATCGCCCGGCCCTGCCATATTAAGCGCTTTATGAATCCATTAAGTTATCGCCGCCACGCGTTTTTACCGTCAAAGCACGGCCTACCGTCACCGGTTGTTTAGGTGAAGATTTCAAAGAAACGCGCGGATGCAATGCACTGAGGCGCCCCATACAATCCGCCACATTTGCCGCCGGAATCCCCTGATATTCGTTCAATAGTTCATCACTTACCATCGGTCTTTTTAAATACACTCGATTACCTACTGCCACTAGTATCACTCCATTCTTTTGAAAACATCATCACTTTTTGCTATGACTAGCTTATATATCTATAATACTAGATATCCTCTCTTTTTTACAAGTAAAAAGAGGTATAATATAGATAAGCTCAAATAATTTAGAATTGACTTTACCTCATTTTTGTGTAAAAATTATTTGAATATATTATCAAAGGAGGCTTACGATGGCAGACGACAGACTTATAGTAGCCCTTGATGTGGCCACCATGGAACAGTTAAAAAACTTGGTGACTACCTTAGGTGACTCCGTATCGTATTACAAAGTGGGCATGGAATTATTTTATGCCGCCGGTGCCGAAACGGTGACGTATTTACAAGAACAGGGAAAATCCGTATTTCTCGACTTGAAATTGCATGACATTCCAAACACAGTAGCGCAGGGGGTAGCCTCTTTGACGCACCTCGGTGCCAAGCTTATCACCTTGCACAGCCAAGGCGGTCCCGTTATGATGGCCGCTGCGGCCAAAGCAGCTACCGAAGCAGCTGAGAAATTACAGGTAGAACGTCCGAAACTCTTGGCCGTAACCGTGCTGACCAGTTTTGACGATGATGCATGGACTGCCATCGGCGGTCAATTGCCGATTCGCGATCAAGTGATTCGTTTGGCAAAACTTGCCAAAGAATCCGGCATGGACGGCGTTGTCGCATCCCCATTGGAAGCCAAAGCCATCCGCGAGGTGTGCGGCGAGGACTTCCTCATCGTAACGCCGGGCATCCGCCCAAGTTTTGCGGCCGCCAACGACCAGAAGCGCATTGCTACACCGAAGAGCGCCTTAGCGGACGGTGCATCCAAACTCGTAATCGGTCGTCCTATTACCAAAGCCGACAATCCGCAAGAAGCGGTTCGTTTAATTGTTGAAGAAATGGAGGCTATTCACCCATGATGACAGAACAAGAAGTTAAACAGTTATTAATCGACACTAAAGCTATTTTAGAAGGCCATTTTCTTTTGACCTCCGGACTTCACAGCCCTATGTATGTTGAAAAATTCAACGTATTACAGCATCCTAAATACACCGAACGCCTTTGCCAAGAATTGGCTGAGCGCTTCAAAGACCAGAATGTAGAACTCGTTATCGGACCTATGACCGGCGGTATCTTATTAGCTCACGAAGTGGGGAAAGCTTTGGGCACCCGTGCTATTTTCACCGAACGTGAAAAAGGCGTTATGACTTTGCGTCGCGGTTTCCGCATTGAACCGGGTACCCGCGTACTCATCGTTGAAGATATCGTAACCACCGGCGGCTCCGTTCGCGAAGTAGTTGACGTTGTTAAAGCGTCCCAAGGTGAAATCGTAGGCGTAGGCCTCTTGGTTAACCGCAGCGGCGGCAAAGCGGACTTCGGTATTCCAAACGACAAAGTGCAAGCTTTGTTGAACCTTACCGTGCCGACTTACCAGCCGGAAGAATGCCCGCTTTGTAAAGACCATGTGCCAATGACTGAACGCGGCAGCAAACATATTAAATAATTAATTCAATACAAAACAATAGGCCGTTTCCGAATGGATATGGCCTATTATTTATTACCCCCTATTGACAAATCATAACCACCCGTAGAACGGGTGGTTTGCTCTGACCCTATAAGGGTCTTTCTCTAGTGGTTGCCCTCTAAAGAGGGCTTTGAGTAATCTGACAACCACTCTATTA
>NZ_SVCB01000056.1 GCF_015058545.1 Veillonella sp. | reverse complement strand
TGACGTTCCGGCGAATGCATCCGTTCATCGCGCCGAATGGCCCCGATAACGGGAATCCCCAAGCGTTCCATAGCTGTACGAATCATATGCTCATGATTATCGGAGCCGATGCGGTTGAGCAATACGCCCGCCAAATTAACGGCCGGGTCATACTCTTTAAAGCCCTTGGCAATCGCTGCCGCACTCTCGCCCATAGCCTTGCAATCGATGACTAAAATCACCGGTGCATCCAAAGACTTGGCAATTTCCGCAGTGGAGCTCACACCTTCACGACCGCCGTCATAAAGGCCCATTACGCCTTCCACAATCACCAAATCCGCATCGCCGGCCATACCGGCAAAGAACGGCTTCATTTTATGGGGCGGAACCAACCATGTATCTAAATTGTAACAATCACGACCGCTGGCCCGTTTATGAAAACCGGGATCGATATAATCAGGGCCCACTTTAAAAGCTTGTACAGCCTTGCCCTGTTCGTGATACGCAGCGAGCAAACCGGCTACAATGGTCGTTTTACCTACACCGGAATTTGTTCCGGCGATGACAACTCTCGGAATAGCATATGATTTCATAGTCTTAGCGATCCTTACGCTTAGCCAATACAGTGGATAAATAATTTAATTTCAAATCAGCCGGTAATTCATCAAGACCGCGATATACTTCTTCGCCGTCAAGACCTACACGACTAATCATTACGGCATCATCCGCCATATCGTGTTTTTTCAAAACTTCTTGAACTTCATGGAAGTTGCGATATACTTTCATGATTACCGCATCGTCGGCAACAGCCAATACTTTGTCGATTTTTTCTTTAGGCGCTGTAGCCGGCACAATAGCCAAAACTTCTTCTTTTTCTACAATCGGATAGCCCAAATGAGAGCCGATAGCACAGAATGCGGTTACGCCCGGAATTGTTTCAATTTCAAAACCGGTGTTTTCAATCAAACGATATACATACATATACGTACTGTAGAACATTGGATCGCCCAAAGTAAGGAATACTACATTCTTACCGGCTTCCAAATAGCTGAGGATGATTTTTTTGGCTTCCTGCCAGCCTTCAGCCTGCGCATTGTCATCAAGCACCATTGGGAACACAACCGGCACGATTTCCGTATGTTCCTGGATATACGGTTTAGCAATGTTAAGCGCTACGGAACCGTCTTTCTTTTCGGTTTTTGGCGTAATAATAATATCCGCTTCGCCTACAATACGAGCTGCTTTTACTGTCATTAATTCCGGATCTCCGGGACCTACGCCGATACCAAATAATTTACCTTTCATGATAAACTCCTTTTCTTAACACTTGACAACAAAACTATCTTAAAATTGAATCTTGCTTAGATAATACTTTCTTATTGTATGCGTTACTTGCCGCAAAGAGCAAGCATATTTTATGTGATTGCAAAAATCACAACATTAAATACCTAAACTACTGATTATGCAAAATTAAAACCTATACGCTAATGCGACGGCAACGCCTACTTAATCTTAGGAATACTTGGGCGATGGGAACTGCGTTTTTCATAACGCCCGGCCATGGCATCTTTTAAATGCTCGGCAAATATCTCTTGAACACCGCGATACTCGCCAAGGCCGTTCAAATGCCGTACCACTTCAAAGCCCGCTTCTTCCAACATGGATTGTACACTGTCATCTTCATCACCGAAGATATCGTTTAAGGCATGATCCCCCGCTACTAACAGAAGCGGATGCACCTGAATACGGCCCGGCCGTTTACCGTCAAGCCATTCCCACGGAATAACCGTATCCTCCAGTTCCGGGAAGCATTCCAACGTAGTCACACGAACATTGGTATGACCGGCGCGCCACAATTTCAACTGTAAAGCGGCGTACGCCGTATTGCCTACGCTCATGCCACCATGGCCAACCAATAACAGGCCTTCTTCTGCCGGTACATTAAGTTTTTTTATAAAATTCTCAATGAGCGCTTCATAGTCATCAGGTCGTTCTTCCTGACCGATAAAATACAGTAAAGGGCGTCCCATAGCAATATGTTTCAAAGAACCTTGTCCTTCATAAGCCATTATATTGGCTTTCAATTTATCAAATTCTTCGCCGCCAATCATATGAAGCGGTTGCACCGCAATGGATTCATAGCCTTCAGCAATTAAGGCCTCAATGGCACTCTGCTCCGTATCGATTTCTTCGCCCCGTTCACGCAAACGTTTAACAATAATGCGTGAAGTAAAAGCTAAACGAACTTCATAGTCTTTAAACTCTTTTTTGATAAAATCCACCACCGGATCGATTTGATTGGTCCGAGCCGTTGGCACCGTAGTGCCGAAAGCGACTACTAAAACAGCTTGCTTCATACACCCTCCTTTTAAAAAAACGGTCCCCAAAACGAGGACCGTTAGTATGTAATTTTAACCTATTAAACCGCCATACTCGAGCGGTTTACGCTTTCCGTCTTAGCCTGCTGATGCGCTTGCTGTTTACGCTCAATCATACGAATGGACTGGGCTAAATGTTTTAAGAATAACTCTTGAATAAATGGGTTTTCACCTAAGCCTTCATTCCAAATGGAAACACCATAGCCTTCTTCAGTAAGCAAGGTCGCTACGGAATCGGAACGATCGCCACCTAAGAAGTCCATCAAATGTTCCGAGCCGATAAGCGCCAATGGCACTACCAATACTTCTTTATGATCGAGGCGTTCCAATAAAGTTAAAGCCTGTTTGAAATTAGGGAATCCATTCGATGTAAACACCGCCACATTTTGGCCATTACCGTATAAGCATTTTAACTGCAAAGCACTGAATTCCAATTGATTTTGGCCATTCGCCATAAGTAAAATGGATTTATTCAAGGCGCGAATATTCACATGCTTCATAATGGCATCAATCGTAGCCACATAGTCATCGGCATAGTTTTTTACACCTAAGGAACTTAAGAGTGGTTTACCCACATGAATGCGCATGGCATTTCGTTCGGTATTATAGGTAAAAGCGGCAATAGATTTGCGCATTTTTTGATAACATTGATCGGCTACCAAGGCAAATGGCAAAACAAATACATCGCGGACGCCGGTATTCTTAAATTCAGCCAACACGGCTTCCAAAGATTGTACCGGTTTTTCATATTTTTCATTCCACTTCTCCACCAGCGCTTCCGCCAAAAAGACACGGCGAATTACTGCATCGGGATATGCTTTTTTAATCTTTGCTTCCATTATGCCTACGGATTTTTCTACGGCTTCGCCGTATATTGAACCGAATGTCGCTAAGATAATACCCTTTGTACTCATTTTATAAATCCTCCGATATCAAAAATACCTCTAAACTTATACCATAATCGAACCTCTTAATCTGACAAAAATCTGTCATATTTCACATCATCGAATACATTCGAAATATATGTTGATTATTCTTCGTTGGTATAATGATACGTTAGATTTTATTTTTAGTCAATGAAAATTTCTCTCATTTTCAAATTTATCAATGATTATCAATGATAAATTGAAAATTTAATTATATTTTCATCAACTACATTCACCTTTACCGATTTACTTCTATTTTCATCGATTTAAAGAGAATTTATAATGCGTTACTATTACAAAGGATACTACTTGCTTACAGGTATTATATTAATAATTCAGATAATACTATACCAATCACGGTCTACGATTGCTACAGCTGGTATCAAATAATTAATATTCCTATTTTATGAATTTTTATGCATTGCATTTCTTAATTTAATAACTAATTCAATCAAAAAGCAATTTATTATTATGCCTTTAATTGATAATAATTATAGTTGTGAGAACACGCGCGGTGCTGCTACTTCAAAAATCTCCGCAATCATCGGTAAAAATTTACCTTCAATTAACGTACGTTTACGTTCGCTTTTAGTAATTAACCACAATTGTTTGCCATTATAGGTAATGCGCAATAAGCTGTTAATATATTCGTTAAAATCGTCTTCCCCCATAGCATTTTTAAGAGCTAATAATTTGGAATGTAAAGGTTCACCTTGATACTCTTCACGTTCCAATACAGGAGTAAATGCCACTTCATATACCGATTCCGATAGTTCATTAGGACCGGCACCATTTGTAAATTGATCCATACGATGGACCTCCTTTGTTAATATATAGCTATTTATCATAAAGCACATTGCCCTATGATGAACACCATTCTCTATTCATAGTACCAAACTTTGACTCCTTTGCCTATGTATAATCAAAAAAGTGTATCACAAATAACCAAAAGTTATTACTCATAAATAAGTCCCTTATTCCCAAGAGTTATATGACCTGGGTAATTTCCATTCACAGTGAGTATACCCTACCCGGTATTGAATTGACAGTGGACATTTATTCTGCTATGATGATTATCAAATGAATACGACCTTCAAGGTGCCCGACTTAAAAGAGAAGAGCAGTAGAAGCTGCCGCGGTCCCGCCGCTGTAAGAGGGAGCACAATCAATATACCACTGGAAGTATCCGGGAAGGTGATTGTTGCGTTGAACTTGAGCCAGAAGACCTGCCTTGATGGATTGCCGATAACCCACGAAGGATGGCGAGGTTAATCAATGTCACTACCTGTACTATACACTGACCGGGAATTATTTTTTTAATTCATAAACGACTTAATTAAGTTTGATATGAACTAATATACGTCAGGTGCTTAGCATAACTAGTGTATTATTAATACTACCTCTGCCCAGTGGGCAGAGGTATTTTTGTATTTTATTTGTTTTATTGCTTGTTTTTTATTTTTTAACATCTTTTTATCACGAGGAGTGAATGAAATGAGTAAACATTTTTTCAAAAAAACGTTAGCTACAACTTTAGCAGTGGCCGCTTTGACAGGCTTCGGATTTCTTAGCACAGACGTAAACGCTGCTTACCAATTAAGTGATGAAGTAACGACTGCTACACCGGCATTATTAGATGCTACTGAAATCGGCGTACGCACCTACAACACAACGGATCCTGTATTGGCACAGGCACCTAACAAAGATGCTATCGTAGTAATGAGCTTTGGTACTACATTCACTGATACTCGTGCTAAAACAATTGATGCTACTATCAATGAAATCAAAGAACAACATCCTGGCGTAAAAGTAGTAACTGCTTTCACATCCCATATCATTATCGACCGCATCAAAGCTAAAGAAGGTATCACCTACCCTACACCTGAAGAAGCACTTGATCAATTGAAAGCTGAAGGCTACACTCGTGTTGCCCTTGCAACGCTTGACGTAATCCCGGGCATCGAATACAAATACAAAAACGGCGTTTACAACCAATACAAAACTCAATTCAAAAAAATGACTTTCGGTACGCCACTTATGTACTGGATGGGTCAAGAAGGCCAAACTGACGACGTAGCTGCTACCGTAGCTGCTGTTGCAACTCAGTTCCCTAAAGTAGGCCCTAAAGATGCCGTTCTTATCATGGCTCACGGCACTCCGGATCCTTCTAACGCTTACTATTCCGTAATCCAGGACCGTTTGCAATCGGCCGGTCTCCACAACACTTACATCTACACAGTAGAAGGATGGCCAAGCCTTGAAGATATCGTTCCTCAGTTAAAAGCTAAAGGCATCGAACATGTAACCCTTATGCCATTCATGATGGTAGCCGGCGACCATGCCAACAACGATATGTCCGGTGACGAACCTGATTCCCATAAATCCATCTTGATGGCTGACGGCTTCAAAGTAGACACTTACATCCATGGCCTTGGTGAAAACCAGAAAATCCGTGACCTCTTTGCCGCTCATGCCGATGAAGCTTGGCAAGCACTTCAAAACGACGCTAAATAAGATATAACATTGTAAGGGTTAATATTACTGCCAAAGCGCACTTACAAGCTAAGACGTTTTGACCAACTAAAAGCGTTCTATACATAAGGAGGCTGTAATAAAATGTAGAGCATATCACATTTTACTTACAGCCTCTTTTAATTGCTATATTGGGATCTATAACAGTGCCATACGCACCATATAACGATAGGTACCATATAATCATACGCAACAACATAACCATAGGCAACCACCATAACCTGTGGTATAGTACAAGTATGAGTTTTCAAAACAGCTCTTACTAAAGCTTGTTTTGGAACGGCATGAATTACCTGCTTACTCACAGGTAATACTTTTACGTACTTTTTATCTAATCTGTCAGGCAGGTGTATTATGAAAAAATTTTCACGCTTAACCATTATTGTAATGGCGATAACAGTCATTATGGCTATACTCGCCGGATGTGGTAAAACGGATACCACATCGCAGAATGCGACTCGTACCCTTACGTACAAGGACCAAACCTATACGGTGCCGGCTAAACCGGAACGAATTGCGGTACTTGCCAATTCCCTACTCTATTTCATGGATGCCATCGATGCCAAATCCATAAGCCGTGTAGAAACGCAGGATGACATGCCCGCTCACCTTAAAGAATTACCGTCTTTAGGGCAGACCGCCAATATCAACATGGAACAACTCATCGGCTTGAAGCCGGACCTCGTAATCGGTCTCAGCAATCAGCACAGCAAATTCGAAGGCCAATTACAGAGCAATAAATTGCCGTATATTTTAATTTCCTACGACGGTATTAAAGATAATGTGCCTCTCATTGAATTCTTAGGCCAATTAACCAATCACGAAGATAAAGCCAAAGAAGTCATTGCCCAGTACAACAGCAAAATTGACAAAGTCAAAGAAGCCGTTAAAAATGTACAACCGGCTCGCGTAGCCGTGTTGCGTGCTACCGGTAAAGCCGTAACGGCGGAAACAACGCTAGCTGTAACAGCCGCTATGGTTCAAGAGCTAGGCATGCAGAATGTGGTGTTACAACATGGTGATTTTGATAAATCCGCCAAGACTATTCCGTATTCCTTAGAAACGCTCGCTTCCGACGACCCGGATATTATTTTTGTTTCCACTATGGGTAAAAAAGATGAAATTACCAAAACTATGGAAAAAGAAATGACCGGCAATCCGGCATGGCAAAATCTTAAGGCTGTAAAAAACGGCAAAGTATTCTACTTGCCATCTAACTTATTCTTATTAAATCCGGGCTTACAAACACCGGAAGCCATGGCTGAACTTGTAAAAATGGCCTACGGCATCGATGTAAATTTCTAAAATAAAATCCTAACAAAAGATATTAACATCAGTGCAAAATCGCATGTAATTTAACACTGAAAATATAAAGAGGGATTAACGAACAGACGATATTATATGGTTCTATAATTTATTTTGGGGCGCTAAAGAGAAACGCTAGTTGCGTGTCCTCTTGGCGCCTACTTTTTTTGCACAAAAAAAGACATATTGAATAAAATCCGATACAATAAAGGTGCTAACAATTAACGAAAGGATGTT
>NZ_SVCB01000055.1 GCF_015058545.1 Veillonella sp. | reverse complement strand
TTTAGCAGTTGCATGGAATCCCCATCCACGCTCAAATAGACAGTAAACTTTTTCTTTAATTTCTTTAGAATACTTTGCCATAAAAAAACTGCACCTCCAAAAATTGTGTCCAATTTTTGGGGTGCAGTTCAAACATGTGCCTCTTTTTTCTTGGAATATAAGAGTTTTCTTCTATTACCCTGCGTTTCATTCAATTCAAAGCAGAACCGGTTTTTCGTAGGAGTAGAAAAAAAGTTTACTTGAGTGGACAAATTTTGTCAATTTTTGTTTGAAGTTGGCCTTAATTCTTATTATAATATATTTATGAGATAGAATTTAATTCCGGCACATTTCATGTCGGCCGGAAGGGATAGCCGTAATTCTAGTATAATCATGTAAAGCGAGGGATTATTATGCATGATGCAGAACATTTGATACAACTGTTAAAAACTAGACGGAGTGTTCGTAGTTTTAAGTCGGATGCGGTGCCTGTGGAATTAATAGATCAGATTATGAAGCCGGTCTGTATGCGCCTAGCAGTATGGGGAAACAATCGGCCATTATTGTGGCCGTAACAAATAAAGAAGTGCGGGACCGTTTATCGGCGATGAATGCCAAGATTTTCGGTACCGAAAGTGATCCGTTTTACAATGCACCGGTAGTGCTGGTGGTATTGGCCTCGAAAGAACGGCCACCTTATGTATGTGACGGTTCGCTGGTTATGCAAAATCTCATGCTCGCCGCTCACGCGTTAGGTCTCGGCAGTTGCTGGATTCATCGTGCCAAAGAAGAGTTTGAGTCACCGGAAGGTAAGGAAATTTTGGCGTCATTAGGGATTGAAGGGGATTACGAAGGCATCGGTCATTGTGTCATTGGGTATGTAAACGGTGACGAGCCAAAAGCGGCACCACGTCGAGATAATAGAGTATATTACATCAAATAAGAAAAAGGAATAAGTATATGGAATTTTTAGAATTAGCTACATGGGTTATGATTGGCAAAATTATCGTGGTCGATATTTTGCTGGCCGGCGATAATGCCGTGGTTATCGGCATGGCTGTAAGTAAGTTGGAAGATAAGTATCGTGAAAAAGCCATCATGTGGGGCACCTTCGGGGCCATTGCGATGCGTCTTATTTTTGCCACCATCTTGGTAGAAGCGTTGGAATACATTCCGGGCCTCCATTTCGTAGGCGGTCTCGTGCTCTTGTGGATTGCGTTCCATCTTTTGGTAGGCGATGATGAAGCTGAGAACATCGAAAGTAAGGACTCCCTGCGCGGTGCTATTATTACGATTATCGTAGCCGATGCGATGATGAGTATCGACAATGTTATCGGCGTTGTCGGTGCCGCCAAAGGCCATTTGGAACTCGTTATCGTAGGGATGTTAATTACCGTTCCGCTTTTAATTTACGGATCCCGTTTGTTGGCGCGTATCATCAATAAATATCCGATTATCTTGTGGGCAGGCGGCAGCTTGCTCGCGTGGGTAGCCGCTGAAATGGTTACCGCAGAACCTTTGTTGCAGCCTTACATCACGGGCTATGAACGGTTGATTGAAATTGCCGGCGTTATCTTGGTTGTGGCCGCGGCATTAATTTGGAAACGTCGTCGCAAAGTAACGGCTCCGGATGAAGAAGCATAAAGACCTTAATTGCTGAAGAACAGCAACGGTTTTGCTATTAAAAGGCGTAAAAAAATAATAATTGACCCTTGAGGGGCTTGAAGGATGAATTCGGTTATGCCGGGTTCATCTTTTTTTGTTCTCATAGGGTTGGTAATACCGCTGAAAACCGCGTAAAGATTGACGTTTCCGGATTAGGGAAAATGATTTGGCGAAGACGATTCAACGATTTTACAAAAAAATTCAGAAAATTTAAAATGTAATACTTGACATTACAACTAAAAGATTGTAATATAAACATGTAAGGAAAAACGTTACAAGAAAGTTGTTAAGAATTAAGTTTTAAAAGTTAGGCATTAAGTATTAAGAATTCAGTATTCAGAGTTCAACGTTACGTATTAAGCACTAAGGATTCAGTAGTTAAGAATTAAATTTTAAGCAGTCATTTATTCCCGGTGCGGGAGAAAGCAGAGGTTCAATTATGAAAATCGCAGTTGTAAGTTCGAATGGTAAAGTAGGTCGTTTGGTAGTAGCAGAAGCACTTCGTCGTGGTTTTGACGTAACCGGTTTTGCCCGTAGCGAAAATAAATCGGACGCTACTAAATTTGTTCAAAAAGATATTATGGATATCACGAAAGAAGATTTGGCCGGTTTTGATGCAGTAGTTGATGCATTTGGTACATTTGCGCCGGATACTTTGAATCTTCACACTAAATCGTTGATGCATTTATCCGATGCCGTTGCTAACACGGACACTCGTTTGTTGGTTGTAGGCGGTGCCGGTAGCTTATTCGTTGACAAAGAACATACAACGCAGCTTCTTGATACACCGGAATTCCCAAAAGAATTTTATGCACTTGCTAAAGCACAGGCTGATGAATTAGTAGAACTTCGCAAACGCAATGATGTGAAATGGACTTTCGTAAGCCCTGCTGCGATTTTTGATCCGGAAGCGGCCGGTACCGGTGAATACATCTTGGCCGGTGAAGAATTCACGCTTAACGAACGTGGTGAAAGTGTTGTAAGTTATGCTGATTACGCCCTTGCTATGGTTGATGAAATCGAAAAAGGTAACCACATCCAGCAGCGTATCAGTGTGGTAGGTAAGTAATTATACATTTTTATTATAGACGGCGTTATAGTAAAATCGGCAGATTCGTGATATAATTACAATTGTAATGGTAAATATTACAATTAATTAGGAGGCATTTAAATGCAAGTATCCAGTCGTTTTACTATAGCGGTCCATATTTTTACTTGTATCGCTATTGCAGAAAAGAAATATAAAGTGACCAGTAAGTTCTTGGCGAGCAGCATTAATGTAAACCCCGTAATTATCCGGAATATTGTGCTCATGTTGAAGGCTCACGGTCTTATTGACTCCCGTCAGGGCACGTCGGGCATCAAGATTGCCAAGTGCCCGTCGGACATCACCTTGTTAGATATTTTTAACGCCGTGGAATCTTTGGATAACGGTCGACTCTTTAGTTTTCATGAAAACCCTGCTCAGGATTGTCCTGTGGGCAGTCATATTCATGATGTGTTGGACTGTCGCTTGGATCAGATTCAAAACGCTCTTGAAAAAGAGTTAAAGAGCATCAGCTTGGCGTCGATTATCGAAGATGCGGAAGCGCAAATCGCTGCTGATGAGGCAGCGGCCAATGCCGACTGTTCGGAGCTGGTATAAAAAAACTAAATAAGTAATACGAGAACCCCCGTTTCTCGGTCGTGTAAGAGCTTATCCTTGAGGAAAGTTACGTATCATGACCGAGCGGGGTTCTTTTATATTGACTGTGATATTTTTCAAAAGTGTATTGACTAAATAATCGTAAATTTTTTGAAAAATATCGATATTATATTGCGGTCTTTTGGAGGCAGTGTGATATAATTAAATGTATGAGACAGATATTCAAGATTATTTATTTTTCAAAAATATTGATAGCAAACCATTAAGGAGGCAAAAGATGAAATCGTATGACGTAATTGTGATTGGTTTCGGTAAAGCCGGCAAAACTTTGGCCGGTAAATTAGCAAAATCCGGTAAAAAAGTAGCGTTAATTGAAAAAGACGCTTTTATGTATGGCGGCACTTGTATTAATGTGGGCTGCATTCCGTCAAAACGTTTGATTACGGATGCGGCGTTGGCTCCTGATGCTTCTTTTGGTGAAAAAGCGGCTTATTTCAAAAAATCTATTGGAGGTAAACGCCAATTAACCGCTGCGTTAAATCAAGCTAACTATAATAAAGTAGCTCAAGCGGGTGCTGAAATCATTGATGGCGTGGCATCCTTTGTGGACGCCAAAACTATCAACGTTAAGACCGCTGATGGCGATTTGACGTTGACTGCTGAACAGTTCTTGATTAATACCGGTTCCACGCCTGTCATTCCAAACATTGAAGGTGTGCGCAATCCGGAGACCGGCGAACTTCAAGCAGGCAATAAACTTTACACATCCCAGACACTCATGGATTTGGATGAACTTCCTGAACGCCTTACTATCGTAGGCGGCGGCTATATCGGTTTGGAATTCGCGTCCATGTTTGCCGAATTCGGTAGCAAAGTTACGATTATTCAAGATGCCGATGTATTTTTACCACGTGAAGACGAAGACATCGTCGAAGTAATTCGCGAAGTTATCAGCGCTAAAGGCGTTGAAGTGATTACCGGTGCTGCTATTTCCGCTGTTAAAGACGGCGTAGTAACTTACACAGCTAACGGCGCTACTAAAGAACTAGCCGGCGATGCTGTTTTGATTGCTACCGGCCGTCGTCCAAATACCGATGAGCTCCAAGCTGAAAAAGCGGGTATCAAAATGACGAACCGCGGCGCTATTGAAACAGATGAACACTTACGCACCAACGTGCCTAATATCCGGGCAGCCGGCGACGTAGTAGGAAAATTGCAGTTTACCTACATTTCCCTTGATGATTATCGCATCGTTTTAGACGACATGACAGGTAACCGTCAACGTACGACCGAAAACCGTGGCGCTTTCGCGTACTCCGTATTCATTGAACCTCCATTCTCTCGCGTAGGTTTGAATGAAAAAGAAGCGAAAGCTCAAGGGCTTGAGTACCGCGTTCTTAAAATGCCGGCTAACGCCATTCCAAAAGCTAAAGTACTTCGTGAAACCGAAGGCGTGTTAAAAGCTCTGGTAGCTCCAAACGGCAAAATCTTGGGTGCACAACTCTTCTGTGCCGAATCCCATGAAATGATCAACATGATTAAACTCGCTATGGACCATGATTTGGGCTATGAAGTACTTCGCGACTTCATTTATAACCACCCAACCATGTCTGAAAGCTTGAATGATTTGTTTGCTTTATAAGCGTTCTTCTCAGTGCTAAATTATTAAATAGTATGAACTTTTAACGCTTTGTGATAAAACTTTAAAACTCTCTGATATATCGGTGTAATATCGATATGTTAGAGAGTTTTTTGTTTTTTTATAATACTGTATCCTAAATTTGACAATTTTAAGACCTTACAGGAATAGAATGACTATAATATATCAAGTGCATTGATAGGCAAGGTATAAATATAGCGGAAAGGAGTTAGAGAGGTTGATGGATTCGTGATTTAAAATACTTTGGAGAAGGTGAGAGTTATGAGCAAGTACACGACGAAAAGTAAGTTGCAGTTCATTATTTACAGTATTTTAGGCATTATTATCTTTTTTGTACCGATTACTATTAACGGGAAATCGACGATTCCGTTGGATCACATTGTTTCGTTGATTTTAACAATTCCATATTTCCAGCCGGTATACGGTGCGTTGTTTGTCATTTTGGGGGCTGTCTTGCCGTTTATCAATAAAACGTGGAATAAGAATACAACCACAACGGTATTTTCTCTTTTAAATATATTAGGTATTCCCTTTATTATTATGGCGTTGACCGGCGCCGGTCCGGAAATTTTGATGAATAAGAGTACGATTCCATTTATTTACTCCAAAATCGTAGTGCCGGTTATTACGATTGTGCCGATTGGTGCTGTATTTTTAGCTTTGCTCATCAATTATGGACTTATGGAATTTGTTGGTGTTTTCATGCGTCCGGTAATGAGACCGCTTTGGAAAACGCCGGGCCGTTCGGCTATTGATGCGGTAGCGTCCTTTGTAGGCAGTTACTCGGTAGCCCTTTTAATTACGAACCGTGTTTTCAAAGAAGGTCGTTATACTATTAAAGAAGCCGTTGTTATTGCCACCGGCTTTTCCACAGTATCTGCTACCTTTATGATTATTGTGGCCAAAACGCTTAATTTATTGGATGTATGGAACTTATATTTCTGGGCCACCGTTGTTGTTACCTTCCTTGTTACGGCTGTGACTGCTCGCATTTATCCAATCAGTAAAAAGCCGGACACCTATTATAACGATGTACAAGGCGAAGTGGAACGAGTGGTTGTGCATGATAAATTCAAAGTCGCTTTTGAAGAAGCTATGGAAGCCAGTTCCAAAGCGGACGGTATTGTGACCGGTACTTATCATCATCTCCGCGATGGCCTCGTGTTGGCCTTAAAAATTGCACCATCCCTCATGTCGATTGGTGTTTTGGGTATCGTTATTGCCAACAACACGCCGGTATTTAATGTGTTAGCTTACACCTTGTATCCGTTTACCTGGATTACGGGCTTTGAAGAACCGTTCTTAGTAGCTAAAGCGTTATCCCTCGGTATTGCGGAAATGTTCTTACCGGCTGTCTTGGTAACCAAATTAAGCTTCGAAGTTCGCATGTTGGTAGCCATTACTTGCGTATCCGAAGTATTATTCTTCTCCGCCTCGATTCCATGTATGATGGCGACGGAAATTCCGATTAAGCTCAAAGACTATTTCATTATCTGGTTTGAACGTGTGGTCTTATCTATTTTGATTTCGGTGCCGGTAATTTATGTGATTAAGTGGTTAATGTAGTGTTCCGTAATTATTTCTGATGATACGTAAATAATGCAGTGGCGTTACATTTTGAGTAATCAGCCGGCTCGGTCATAAGTATACGGTAAGTCTGCGCTGTGAATTATCAAAATAGATTAACAAACAAAATTAATAAATACTCCCTGATAAATTAGCTTAAAAGCCTATATATCAGGGAGTTTTTTCGGGTTTTCCTTGTTTTACTATTTAGCTAATTAAAATTTATATATAATTATTTATCAATTAAATTTGTTTTTGCTAGTCCTATGTTTGAAATCATGAAAACAAAACCATCAATCAAGTTAAGGTTAAAAGCTATTGCAATGTTTGTTTAACTCATTATATTAAATCATTTTTTCTTTTTGTTTAGCCAGTCATGATTTATAGAGGGAACAGATTACTTTATTAGATTTGATAAATGTATGAAATAGGAATACAATACAATTGTAACGTAACAGTAGACTTTTGTATTGTGATGCTGTTATAGGGGTATTCTTAGATATGGGATGGGAGGCGTTTTTATGGACCAACAAGAAAAGGTAAAAGTTCCTATTATGGGATACGTCGCTTTTGTGGCAGCTATTATCTTGTTTTCCGGCGTATTCGCAAGTTCAGACTCTTGGTTAAAAGTTTTTGATTTCAATGTGTTGGCCGGATCATTTGGTAAGACGGGGATTATTGCTGAAAAAGCAGTGGATTTTAGAGGCAGTGGCGGTTCCGGCGCCAAAGACGGTTTTTTATTCGCTATTACTTTGATTCCTACCGTTATCTTAGCTTTGGGCATCGTAAATATGGTTGACGGTCTTGGTGGTTTGAAAGCAGCGCAGAAATTGATGACGCCTATTTTAAAACCTTTATTGGGCGTTTCCGGTATTACGGCGCTTGCCAATATTGCTAATATGCAGAGTACTGACGCGGCTGCCGGGATGGTTAAAGAACTGGTTGATTCGGGGCAGATTACAGATAAGGAACGGTCGATTGTTATTACCTATCAAACGAGTGCCAGTGCGTTTGTAACGAACTATTTCTCGTCAGGTGCGGCTGTATTTGGCTTTATGGTAATTCCGATTATTGCACCAATCATCATAATGTTAATTTTTAAAATTGTGGGCGCCAATCTGTTGAGGCTTTATCTCTTAATGGTTTCTCGCAAATCTAATAAGGAGGCGTAACTATGGCTACTAATGAAACTCCTGTAAAAAAGAATTTGCTTGATTTATTTATTGAAGGGGCCCGGAATGGTTTTAAAATTGGGACAATGAGCCTGTTACCGAATGTATTGATGGCATTCGTATTAATCCGCATATTGGATGTAACCGGCTTGTTAAAAATTATTGGGGAAATATTTACACCGATTATGGCGTTATGGGGATTGCCTGGGGAAGCGGCAACCGTATTGGTAACAGCTTTTATGAGTATGGGCGGCGGTATTGGTGTATTGGTAAGTTTATATACAAGTAATATTATTGATCCGATTCAATTGAGTTCGCTAGTACCCGCTATTTATTTGGTAGGTAACCCAATCCAAAACATCGGCCGTTGCTTAGGTATTGCCGGTGTTGATTCCAGACACTATATACCAATCGTGGTTATTTGTTACATTAACGCGTTTTTATCTATCTGGGCAACCAGATTGTTAATTGCCTTTTTATAAGAAGTGGAGGGGAATCGTATGTCCGGTGAATTTTTCAAAATTTTAAAGAATGTTGATGTGTATGGTCCGCAACCAATGGGTAAAAAAGATATTTTGGTTGCCGGTGAAAAAATTGCTTCTATCGGCGATAGTGGTGCTTTTGATGCCGTACCTGAGGCAAAAGCGTATGATTTAACGGGCAAAAAAGCTGTTCCGGGCTTTATTGATTCACATGCTCATCTTCTTGGTGGCGGTGGTGAAGGCGGGTTCCAGACACGTACACCGGAAGCGGTATTGTCTATGATTACGGTTTGCGGTGTTACGACTGTAGCCGGCTTATTGGGCACTGACGGCATCGCTCGTCATGTAGAAAGTTTATTGGCTAAAGCTCATGGATTGGAGGCTGAAGGGATTACAACCTATATTTATACCGGTGCTTATCAGTTACCAACGCCAACTATTACAGGCAGTGTAATCAAAGATATTATGATGATAGATAAGGTTATCGGTCCCGGCGAAATTGCGATGTGTGATCATCGTTCATCCCAGCCAACACTAGATGACTACCGTCGTTTAGCCGGTGAGGCTCGCGTAGGCGGTATGTTAAGCGGCAAAGCCGGTGTCTTGAATATTCATATGGGTGATAGTAAAAAAGGGTTGCAGTATCTCTTTTCGATTGCCGAAGAAGGCGAAATTCCAAGGACTCAATTTATTCCAACTCATATTAACCGTAATGAACACCTCTTTGTAGAAGGCATTCAATGGGCCAAAGACGGTGGTTTTATTGATGTAACCTCCGGGATTGCACCGGGCAAAACCGGGACGGCGGTAAAACCGAGTCATGCCGTTAAACGTGCTCTTGATGCGGGGGTTCCGTTAAAGAACATCTTAATGAGTTCCGACGGTATGGGCAGTATGCCGATTTTTGATGAAGCGGGCAACACTATCGGCGTTGGTGTCGGTGACCAGAGCTCTATTTTTACTGAATTCAGAGATATGGTATTGAATGAAAAGATTCCGTTAGAACAGGCTATCTGCGTTATCACTTCGAATGTGGCTGAAGCATTGAAGATTAGTAAACGAAAAGGTTACATTGAAGGCGGTAAAGATGCCGATTTTGTAATCATTGATGAAGATTTTGCTATCGATCAAGTTTGGGCACGCGGTCAATTAATGGTAGATAAAGGTGTCGCTATTGTGAAGGGTACCTTTGAAAAATGATAGATGTTTTTGGCAATGCGAAATTGATGCAAGGTTTATATCAACTACAGAGTAAGGACTCCTTATATTCTCGGTCAAAAACATTTGCAGGCACTGTTTTGAAAATTAAGGAGTTGTAGTTGTGGAACTTTCAACGGATATATGTTTTTGGTTACCGGCGTTAGTACCCATTGTATTTCTTTTAGTAGCGATTATTAAACTGCGGTGGCGGATTGCGAAGGCGTCGGTAGTCAGTATGAGTTTGGCATTGCTGATTGCCTGGTTGCTTTTCGAATCATCACCGTTAGCTTTATTATTTGAAACCGGTAAGGGCGTTTGGAACGCTGCTACCATATTGCTCGTGATTTGGCCGGCTATTTATTTATATGAAATAACTTGTGAAGTTAAGGCGGTTGAGGCGATTCGCACAGGTATTCAACGGATTACAAAACACGAACTATTGCAGATTTTAATATTAGGCTGGGTATTTCCCAGTTTCTTGCAGGGGATAACCGGTTTTGGTGTTGCTGTAGCGGTGGGAGCGCCGCTGTTATTGAGTATTGGTGTAAGGCCGCTATACAGTATTGTCATTGTACTACTGGGCCATTCTTGGGGTGCTACGTTTGGGACCTTGGCCCTTGCTTGGGAGGCCTTGGTTCAGCAATCCTCGATGAATGGCAACGAACAAGTGTATGCCGCCTTTTTGGCGGCGGCTATGATTTGGATTTTTAACTTTTTAGCGGTGCTATATATTTGTTGGTTATATGGACGAATGAGGGCGATACAATCTGTTTGGCCCGTAGTAGTTGGCTTGTCGCTTGTCATGGGGGGCGGCGAATTATGGCTTGCCACCATTAATCCGACAATTTCCTGCTTTTTACCAACTGCTATCGGTATGGGCTTAGTGTTTGTGGTGAGTAAAATTCCAAAGTATAAGCAACGATGGTATATTACGGACAGTCCAATTATGATGCGGCTTAATCAAACTGAAAGAGCACCGTTGAATGACACGCCGACAAAGGTCACTTCCGGACGTACCATGTCGTTTAATCAAGCTTTTTTGCCATACTATCTATTGATTGGTATTACCGTATTGTGTCTGTTAGTGCCACCGATTTACAATGCTCTCAGTGTCTGGAAAGTGGCGCTCACGTTTCCTGAGACTGCGACTGCTTTTGGCTATATGACTAAGGCGGAGCCTTATTTCAGTCCCGTGCAACCCTTAACGTATGCAGGTACGTTCTTACTTTTGTCGGGGCTAGGCAGTCTTTGGTACTATGAAAAAAAGAAATTTTTACCTAAATCAGCGGTAACGGCTGTTAATAAACGTACTTTTGAAAAATGTAAGGCGCCTACCATAGCGATTACCTGTTTGATTGTTATGGCTAAATATATGGGCAGTAGTGGGCAAATTTATGTGCTTTCAACGGGGATTGTTGAATTGCTCGGTATTTACTATGTTATCGTATCGCCGTTATTGGGCATGATCGGGTCCTTTTTGACGGGCAGTAATATGTCGTCCAATATATTATTCGGCAATTTACAAATGTTGGCGGCTAAGGCGCTGGGCATAAATCTGGCTATTACGGCAGCGTTGCAAACTACCGGCGGCGTGCTTGGTAATTCCTTTTCGCCGGGCTGTGTGATTATGGGGATTGTCACAACCGGTTTTAACGAAGGTGAAGATAAAATATTGAAACTTATGATGCCGTTTACTATTGCGCTGGCTATTATATTTGGTTTGTTAGGCTTTATGCAGTTGTTGCTGTAAGCTTTGTCCTATAATCCTATAATCCTATAACCCTATAACCCTATAATCCTATAATCCTAAGCTTTGGATTCAGATAACACAAAACCCCTCTCCGTGCGGATGCACAGAGAGGGGTTTTGCTTATTATGCAGCTGATTTTCCTAGAGAGAGTAGTTATTTTTAATGATTAATTGCATACCTTGGTCACATGAAACGCGAATATATTAATCATTTAAATTGGAAAAATCAACTGTAATACCGAGTGCCTTGGCTACGCCTTCGCCGTAAGCCGGATCACATTGGTAACAATGTTTAGCATGGCGTTCTTGAATTTCTTTAGAAACGCCGTTCATAGCACGTGCTGTATTTTCAAATAAAAGTTGTTGTTTTTCCGGAGTCATGAGACGGAACAATTTGCCTGGTTGGGTGTAGAAATCGGAATCGTCTTCATAGAAATCGTATTGGTAAGCAGGGCCCGTAATATCGAGCGGTGGTTCTTTGAATTCCGGTTGGTTAGCCCATTCGCCTTTAGTGTTTGGCGCATAACCGATGGTAGCACCGTGGTTACCGTCAACACGGCCGAGACCGTCGCGATGGTACATGTTAACAGGGCATTTAGCGGCGTTAACAGGAATCTGATGGTAGTTAGTGCCTAAGCGGTAACGCTGCGCATCAGCATAGGAGAATAAACGACCTTGTAACATTCTGTCAGGGGAGAATCCGATGCCCGGAATGATAGTGGACGGAGCAAACGCAGCTTGTTCAACATCTTGGAAGTAGTTTTCAGGATTGCGATTTAATTCCATGACACCAACTTCGATGAGTGGGAATTCGCTGTGATACCAAACTTTAGTGAGGTCGAACGGATTGTATGGCATTTCTTTAGCCTGTTCTTCCGTCATAACCTGAATACATAATTTCCATTTCGGGAAGTCGCCTTTTTCAATAGCGTCGAATAAATCCCGTTGATGGCTTTCGCGGTCGCCGGCTACCACTTCAGCGGCTTCCTGGTCGCTCAAGTTTTCAATCGGCTGTTGGCAAACCCAGTGGAATTTAACCCAAACACGTTCGTCATTAGCATTGATTAGGCTGTATGTATGGCTACCGAAACCATGCATATGGCGGTAGGAGGAAGGGATACCGCGGTCACTCATAACGATAGTGATCTGATGGATGGCTTCCGGTAAGCTGGTCCAGAAGTCCCAGTTAGCTTCAGCGTCACGCAAGTTTGTTTTTGGATTACGTTTTACGGCGCGGTTCAAATCAGGGAATTGCAATGGATCGCGAATGAAGAATACCGGTGTGTTGTTACCAACGAGGTCCCAGTTGCCTTCTTCGGTGTAGAATTTAACGGCAAAACCGCGAATATCGCGTTCGGCGTCAGCGGCACCGCGTTCACCGGCTACCGTGGAGAAGCGAACGAATAAATCGGTTTTTTTGCCAACTTCTGAAAAAAGTTTAGCTTTAGTGTATTTAGTGATGTCATTAGTTACAGTAAAAGTACCGAATGCACCGGAACCTTTAGCATGCATACGTCTTTCAGGAATTACTTCACGAGCAAAATGGCCTAATTTTTCCATGAGCCATACGTCTTGCATAAGGACAGGACCACGTTTGCCGGCCGTCATAGAGTTATTATTGTCCGGTACGGGTGCACCAAATGCAGTAGTTAATTTCTTTTTGTCACTCATTTTCCTATTTCCTCCTTAGTACCTACTAACTTTTCGATTGTTTTGAATATTAACGGATAATTATTATCCGTTTCTACTATTATTATAACGTTAAATTTCGAAATGCACAAGAATTTTTTATTAAAAATATTATTAAATTTGATGAAGATGTGCCTGTAAATATAGATATTATATAGAATAATTAGACTTCATAATATATGGAATGCTTAATAATTTTTTCATATATTAGTTTTGCAAAAATGGTTTAATTTTAAAATCGCGAATATATTACATTAAAGAATTAAAGAATCCTT
>NZ_SVCB01000054.1 GCF_015058545.1 Veillonella sp. | reverse complement strand
TGACGATCGAAAATTTGCGCTTTATCCCGTTCGATTACGGTAGGTTCTACAAACTCACGACAAAATGTATTTACTTTTTCCTGCCAAGCTTGTTGTGTTGCTGTTAAGGGACGCATAATAACCTCCTTGAGCGATACTGACGCCAATATCTGCATTCGCAATGCACCGATATTGGAATTCATACTCTCTCTGACACCTAAACTTATACCTTTATATATGCAGCTGACTAAATCAAACTCTTTACTGCTACTATAACACAATTCCCCTATAGCGTCCATAAATCCGGACATGGCAAAAGCGCGGTCATCCATAGGGATAACCGCGCTTTGATAACGAGCTATTCACTAGCTCAGCAGGTCTTATTCAGCGATCTTATTAACAACCTGAGTTCCTTTATAATGACCGCATGTAGGGCAAACCCGATGAGGCATCATAGGTTCGTGGCATTGCGGACAAGCTACAAAACCTGGAACAGTTAATTTCCAGTTCGCACGACGACGGTCGCGGCGACATTTGGATAATCTACGCTTTGGTACTGCCATTATCTGCACCTCCTTAACATAATCACTGGGACTTTAATTAATCATCATCTTTTTCATCGAGCAGTGTACGAAGCACTGCCAATCGAGGATCCACTACAAAGGATTCACAAGAACAAGGTGAAACATTTTTATTTGCTCCGCAATGAACGCACAATCCTTTGCAATCATCCTGACATAACACTTGAGTTGGCTCATTGATGATTAATGTATCCCGAATGAGATCCGTTAAATCAATGGTCTCACCATCAAAAGGAACAACCTCGGCTTCCTCAACATCGTCCCATTCTTTAAGGACGCCATAGGTTTCATTGAATGGTGTAGTCTGCGAATACGCTACTTCCGTCAAGCATCGCGTACATTCATAATCACCATTGGTTGTTACGGTTCCTTCTACGATGAAGTCCTGTCCATCGTAACGAAAATCACCACTAATGGTTATATCATGACGGCTCCAAGGAAAAGCAGTTACATCCCCCAGCACTGTAGCCGGTTCAGTAAATTGAAAAGGAAAAGATTTTCCTATGTGTTCTTTTGCTTGCTCTACTTGCAGTTTCATAATTTTACCTCGACTATAATATTATAGCTATCTAACATGTCTTTGTCAAATTGTTATCTACATTCTTACTGTATTTTTCTTACTAAAATCGTGCGTGTCCGATTTAATAACTATGCTTGAGGAGACAGATAACCGAAAATACACTCGTAAGAGACCCTCAACGCCTTTAAAAGTGTATTTTAGAATGATGAGAAAAGCCCCCTTTTGCAAGGAGGCTTTATATTTTTTATTTCTGATTCAGATGTCAATCAATTACATTTTTTCGAATTGATCTTTACCAACGCCACAGATTGGGCAAACATAATCATCAGGTTGATCTTCAAATTTTACACCTTCAACGGCTTCGTCATAAACCCAACCGCATACTACGCATACGTATTTTTCCATCACTTGTTCCTCCTTTCATTTTAGAATAGACACTTGTATCTACATCTTTAGTCTATCACAAATATCGATTATGTTCAATATCTTTTTTCAAAATTTATTAAATCCTTATTAAGCCTTATTCTATATGCTTTTTTAGCCTTATGTCATGAAAAATTCGCGATAAAATGAAGCATATAGTTATTATTAATTTTGGTATTTTATCGTATTAATTTACTATGATTTTAGTAAAACATTCTTCTTCATTGAGATATTATCAAATTCACCTAAGATTGTAAAACTAGATTTTCGAAATATTTCTATTTATAGACTTTTTCATTAATATCCTTTATAATTAGTAATGGAAATAAAAGTAATTTTCAGTTACTTCATTTTTTGAAATGATTCACAACTTTTTATAATAATAAACATCTACATTTACAGGAGGTAGACTATGAAAACAAAATTGACTGAACTTCTTGGCATTGAATATCCGATTATCCAGGGCGCTATGGCTTGGACGTCTGAACATATCTTAGTAGCTGCTGTTGCCAATGCCGGTGCTACCGGCGTTATCGCTACGGGCGGTCGTGAAGCTGATTGGGTGCGTGACGAAATCCGTGCCGCTAAAAATTTAACGGACAAACCGTTCGGTGTAAACCTCATGTTAATGGCTAAAAACATCGACGAAATCGTAGCCGTTATTAAAGAAGAAAAACCGGCTTTCGTTACTTTGGGTGCAGGCAACCCGGTTCCTTTTATTGAACCAATGCATGAAGCCGGTATCAAAGTAATTCCGGTTGTACCAAACGTTAAATTGGCTAAACGTGTGGCTGCTGCCGGCGCTGATGCCCTCATCATTGAAGGCCAGGAAGCAGGCGGTCATATCGGCACCCAGACGACCATGGCACTCATGGAAAACGTATTGCCTGAAGTAGATATCCCTGTAGTTATTGCCGGCGGTATCGCTGACGGTCGTGCCTTAGCTGCTGCCCTCACTATGGGCGCTGAAGGCGTACAAATGGGTTCCCGCTTCATCTTAGCAGAAGAATGCCAGATGCATCAGAACTGTAAAGATGCCATCATCAATGCTACCGACACCGACTCTGCGGTAACCGGCTTAACCAGCGGTCACGGCGGCGTTCGTTCCTTAAAAAATGAATTTACGCAAAAATACTTGGAAGCTGAATTCAGCTGTGCTCCAAAAGACGAATTAACAGCTATGTCGGTTGGTACTAACCGCAAAGCAGCTGTTGAAGGCGATATTGTAAACGGTGCCGTACAGTGCGGTCAGAGCTTAAATCGCTTGACTAAAGTTGAACCGGCTAAAGTAATCGTTGAATCTGTAATCGCCGAAGCAAAAGAAGCCATCAAAAAAGCACAGCGCTTCGCTTAAGATTTAGTATTAACCTTACCATGGCCTCAACGAACTGTCACAGTGTTCCGAGGCCATGTATTTTTTAGAAAAGGAGTTTTTACTATGTTACCATTTAACGGAAAATACCCAAAATTAGATCCAAAAAGCTGCCTCATGCCTGGCGCTGAAATTGCCGGCGATGTAGAGCTTAAAGAATATGCCTCCCTTTGGCAAAACGTAGCCGCTCGCGGTGACGTAAATAAAATTATTGTTGGTCGCTACACCAATGTACAGGACAACTCCGTACTCCATGTAGACAACGACAAAGCCTGTGTACTCGGCGATTTCGTAACCATCGGTCACGGTGCCATCGTTCATGCATCCACCTTGGAAGATAACGTACTCGTTGGCATG
>NZ_SVCB01000053.1 GCF_015058545.1 Veillonella sp. | reverse complement strand
CCTGTTCCCATCTCGAACACAGTAGTTAAGCTCGTATACGCCGAAAGTACTTGGCTGGAAGCGGCCTGGGAGGATAGGTAGTCGCTGATTAAGAAATGTAAAAAGGTCATGCCGAAAGGCATGGCCTTTTTGCATTCCTAACAAGATACCTAGTATCTTGCTAGGAGCCGCTTCCAGCCAATCTTGTACAGGTATTTACTATCTTAGAAGCACAACGAGGAAGCGGAGCTGGGAAAAGTAGGGCAAATGATTTGAAGGAGCACAGCGACGCACAAATCGTATTGCATCACTTTCTTTCGAGCAGTAGCGAGAATGATAGGTAGTCGCTGATTGAGCCGGTATGACTCTGCGTTACTAAATAAGATAACCGCAGCGAGCGAAGCAATGCGACCACCGCCTAAATCAATAGTGCTTTCTTCCTCTAGCCCCTATAGCAGTAACAAATTAACCTCTATCGCACCAAGCGAAGCAATGCGGTGAGGCACTAAATCAATAGAGATAACTCTAATCCCATCATCAAGACACTTCTTTTAGAGTGTCTTTTTTAGTTATTGATTAATAATGCGCCATTTCACCTTAATTATACAGATGCATTCTATGTAAATAAAAAATAGATATTAACTATTAGATATAAATACACTTTTCTTGTTAATCCTCTTAAGAATACTTATTTTATAAAACATTTACAAAATACATAATAATATGAACTTGTTAGATGTAATTATTTATCATGATTGAAAAATATTATTCTTATCAGGTAGTAACTAAACCGCATAAAATATAAATCATTAAAAAACATATAAAAGTAATAGAGTATTCCTATTTTTAATACGTGTATATTGGAAAAATGGAGTATTCATTAAAAAATTTAAGTCTTGAAGTTTTCTTTAAATTGGAGTATTATAATAATAAATTGCAATAGTAAATTGCAATATGAAATTGAACACTTTTAAAACCCCAGTAACTTATTAACTTCTTCAATGAAGGCTTCTTGTGGTGTCCGGTAATTTAGAATTTTGCGTGGCAGTGCATTACACCAATCGGTAGCTCGTCGAAGTGTTGCTTCCGAAACGTCACGAATGGCAGTTCCTTTGGGAATAATACGACGTAATAAGCCATTGTGCCGTTCGTTGGAACCACGTTCCCAAGCTGCATACGGATGAGCAAAAAACACTTGTAAATACTCTGTTTCTAGTTCAGCAATAGATGCAAATTCAAGGCAGTTATCGGCCGTAATTGTCTTGCAGAGTTGCTGTAGTGAGTCATGAGTACTAAAACTTAGTAACCAGCTTTCTAGCGTATTTTTAATATCAGCAGCTTTAGCTGATGGAGAGCGCAACGTTACATATGCACGTGTTTTACGTTCCAATAGGGAAATAATCACTTCATCATGCTTATCTTTAATACCACGGACAGTATCAAGTTCCCAATGACCAAATTCTTCACGAGTCAGAATAGACTCATCGCGTAGATCAATGGATTTACCAAGGTTTTTCTTGTGTTTACGCGTATTAGATTTACGCGTAGAACGACGTAATATTAATGGTAAATCCATGGGCTTAATACGGAGTAGACCTTCATGTAGATAGTTATATAAAGTTTTGGTAGACACCATTTCATTACGTACAAACAAGCACTTACGCAAGGCGTAGCCTACGGCAGCATCAAGTGACCATTTATGGACTAACACCTGCTCTTCTACCCACGTAAGAAACGGTACAATAATACCGGCTTTCCGAGTGTTAAAAGAGCCTTGGCGCGTTTTCTCGTAGTTAATTATTCAATATATCTTTTTTTGTGCAAAAAAAAGTAGGCGCCAAGAGGACACGCAACTAGCGTTTCTCTTTAGCGCCCCAAAATAAATTATAGAACCGAAAATATAAATGACAGACTGACTATTAAATGTGATCACGAATTAAACCGATAACTTTACCCTCGATAGTACAGGAATCTGTATAAATAGGTTCAAACTCACTGTTTTCAGGCTGTAAACGAATTCGATTGGCTTCACGATAGAAGCGTTTAACTGTTGCTTCGTCATCAATACGGGCTACTACAATATCACCGTTATTAGCGGTTTGTTGATTACGAACGATGAGTAAGTCACCTTCATACATGCCGATATCACGCATCGACTCACCGCGCACACGAAGGAGGAAACATTCGGAATTACCAATTAAGGATAAAGGAAGCGGAATAGTAGCTTCCTGGTTCTGAATAGCCGTTACCGGTGTACCGGCTTGAACCGTACCGATTAAAGGAACATTACGTAAACGAGCCTGGAGCATTTCAAATGTTTCGGACGAGGTAACCTGTTTATCAGCAGACACTTCTACTTTAGGCGCCATTTTAGGCTTAAGGCCAACAACTGTAATAGATCGGTTCTTATTTACATCACGGGTAATATAGCCAAAACGTTCTAAAGTATTAAGATGGCTCTGAACCGTAGAAGTAGAGCTCAATCCCATATACTCACAAATTTCACGAACACTGGGGCAGCGAAATTTAGTTTCTAAACACATGGTAATATAATCCAAAATTTTCTTTTGTTTTGAGTTAATATCGGTAGCAGGTCGTCTCACGGCTATAACCTCACAATCTAAAATACTTAAAATCTGTCATTAACTAAATAGTCATATATTATGAAATGTAATTTATAAAAATTGGCGTACATAAACTATCTCAATGTTATTATAGAACGTATTTACAAATATTGTCAAATAAAAGTTCGATTTTCAGCTTGACCGAACATTTATTCGTGTGATATACTAAGCGTGTAAACAAACATATATACCGTTAGTAATGTTCGTTTAAATACTATTTAGAAAGCATAGTTCAATGAGGTGATTGTTATGAAACGCGATTTTTTAATTGTTTTCAGTATGTTCTTAACCTTAACCGTAGGTTATTTTATGAATACGCCAAGCATTGAGTTAGATACGCATAATGTACGCACCGTAACCGTAAAAGCCGGTGATACTGTTTGGGGCATTGCTTCCCAATATGCCAATGATCATATAGATATCCGTGAAATGGTTCACGCTGTTAGTACGTTAAATAAATTAGACGAAACTGCCAGCTTAGAACCGGGTCGTACACTCAAAATACCTACTGTTAAAACACAGAACGATAAAGTATTCAGTGAATACGTAGCTCAGAATGAATAATCTGTTCGATTGATAATCTCGAACAAATCATTCAAAGTTACTAATTATGTTGACAATTTAATATACATATAAAAAAGAGCTTCCCAGCGGCTGGGAGGCTCTTTTTATTCGAGTTAAATTAATATCCTCCACACAAAATAGGATAAATTCATCCTATTTTGTGCTATAATATAGTTATCACATATTACACATTAAATTCACAATGAGAGGAATTACCATGATTACAGATACAAATAATTTAATTTCTATTACAGAGGCCAATCAAAACTTCTCTAAAGTAACTAAACATGTTGATGAAAATGGCCCTGTAATAATCTTAAAAAATAATAAACCAAAATATGCAATCATTCCAATCCATATGTTAGTCAAAGAGTCAACAGCCGGCTACAATGTTAATCCGCATCGCGATATACTCGAAGCTTCTAAAAAGCTATTACAAAAAAATAAGGAAGCTTATAAGGTATTAGCTAATGAAGAAAATTAATTTAGATGAAATTTTATTAATCCATGAACAAATGATTGATACATTTGGAGGCACAAATGGGATTAGAGATAAAAAATTACTTGAATCTGCAATACAAAGCCCATATCATACTTACAGTGGAATCGATATCTTTAATTCTATAGAAGAAAAGGCTGCTCGTTTAGGCTTTGGAATTATTAAAAATCATCCTTTTATAGATGGCAATAAAAGAACCGGCATACATTGTATGTTGCTACTATTATTAATTAACGATATCGACTTAAACTATAGTCAAAAGGAATTATGGGAAATAGCTTTAAAAATTGCACATAACGGCACATACGAAGATTTACTTGAATGGATAGAATCCCATAAAAATTTTTAGTTCTTATTTACGTTTATTACCAAATATCGTACTAATAGGATTATCCACAAATTTATTGGCTTCGTTGATATAGCGACGTACCATATTAACGCTATGATGACGTGTTTGACGCATAATGTTACGCTCTTCAACACCAAATGAAGCTGCGGTCGTAGCAAAACCGTGACGCAAACTGTGAGCGCCATACATTGCCGGGTCTAAACCTATAAGTTCAACATATTTCTTTACAATCTCCGCAATACTTTTATCACTCAAAGCCGTCTTGCGAATGTCCATTTTCTTCGTAAACCTTCTGAAAATTGGGCCACTTTTAATACCAGTATACCGGAGCCATGCCTTAACGGCCCTTACAGCGCAAAATTCGGCGTTTTCTATATAAGGGATAGCTACAACCGCACCTTGACCTTCTTGATCGGCCTTTGATGAGCGTACAAAGATTTCGAGCCCCTGTGGTGAAAATGTTAAGTCTTCCACCATTAAGGCACTGATTTCACTACGTCGAAAAGCGCCCATAAAGCCGATTAGAAGTATAGCTTTATCTCTAAGGAGTTGTATTTCCGGTAAGTTAAGCGATTCCATCTCCTTAAAAATATCTTCCAAATCTTCTAAAAGGATAGGGGTTTTACCTTGCTGATACGTTCCTTTAAGTCGACGAATACCACGCAAAGCTGAACTTACTAAGGATGACTTACAAGGATTATCGGCTAAGCCGGCAGCATTAAAGTTTTCAGAAATAGCACTGATACGCCTTGATATGGTATTTGCTTTAGCGTGATCGGCTAAATCGTTAATATAGTTAACAATAGTTTCCGGTGAAGCCGGGAAAAAATCAACATGACGGGATTCACACCAATAGACAAAATCATCCCAGTCGGATTCATAAGCATCAACAGTATTATCTGATTTAGAAGACAAAATGCTTAATTTAGCTTTATCAGAGAGTTTGCTGCTGGCCATGAGTATTTCATTGTCACGTAGATAAAAATGTTTGTTAGATGGCATATAGAAGACTCCTTAAAGTGGCTAAAACACTGAAAAGTGCTAAAACACTGATTAGGGCTGAATTAGGCCTATTTTTATATAAAAAATTACTTCCGATAATATATCGTTATCGGAAGTAATTATATCATATCACTCTATTTAGTTCAATAGCCATGGCTTTTACAGTCTCTATTAAACCGTTTAGATTACTGTAAATAGTACCGCATACAGCAGCAGTACTATTTACAAGTATGCGCCAAGAATTATTTTCTTGTAGAACAACGATCCAACAAGTATGCAATACTTACAAACGGAATACCGCCGCTTTCGCCAAGACCGATTTCACAAGTAGAACTGGAACTTACACCTAAAGTTACACCTAAGTTTTTAACTTCTTCGGCTAAGTCTTTAGTAGATGATTTATTAAGTTCCGGTGTGAAGAAACCTTTTTGACCGGCAAAACCGCAACATGCGAAAGATTTAATATTGAATACTTTATCGGTACATGCACGCGCTAAGTTTTCAATATAACCGCCTTTATTCAAGGTCTTAATCTTACACTGTTTATGAACGATAACGGATTCATTGCATTTCGTTACATTCAAGTTTGGTAAAATCGTGTACAAGAATTCGGAAATATCAAGAATTTTCAAGCCTTTAATATGTTTGAATGCATGATTGAAGCAAGCGGAATGGTCGATAACAATCGGATAAACCCCGCCTTCACTGGCTTTAGTTAGCGCTTCAGTCAAATCAGCCAACGCTTGTTTGTCGATTTCTTCATAATTTTCAAAACTTAAACCACAGCATAAGTTTTCAATATGTGGCGGATAAATTACATTGTACCCTGCCTTATCGCATAAGCTTTCAAATACTTGTTGTAAGCTACGGGTATTATCATAACCTTGGTTTTGACGGAATGCACGGTTAGCACAAGTACTGAAATATACTACATTTTTCTGATAAGCCGGATTACGTTTGTTCGTCAATTTGTACGTATTAGCTTTTGGCATTGTTTCCGGTACGTATGGTGTTAAACCGGTAATCTGATGTGCATCTTCGGAGATTTTTGCCAATAAAGACTTAGTTGCTACTTTACCGGCTACACCACCCAAAGTGGCCCCTACTTTAGCGGCTTTTAAGGTATTACTAAAGTTGTTATAAATAGCATGAGCAATGCCACGGCCCTTCGGATTGATTTTGCGCATAGAAATGGCGATTTGCGCCGTATCGATGCCCAAAGGACAAAGCATGGAACACATGGAACAAGCTGCACAGGTATCTACACCATAGTATTCATAGCCTTTTTTAAGTTCTTCGGCCATAACAGTATTGCCTTCTTTAAGCAAGCGTTGTTCTTCGCGAAGTAAGGAAATACGTTGACGTGGTGTTAAGGTTAAATTACGGCTTGGACAGTTGCGTTCACAGAAACCGCATTCCATACACATATTGTATAATGGGTCGATATCGCTCATAGCTTTTAAATTCTTTTTGTAAACGTCAGGATCATCAGTGATCATAACATCCGGATTTAATAAGCGTTGAGGGTCGAAAATTTCTTTAATACGACGGTTAACGGCATAGGCTTTTTTGCCCCATTCCAATTCAACAAACGGAGCAACCATGCGGCCTGTACCATGTTCGGCTTTGATGGAACCTTCTACACCGGCTACGCGTTCTGCCATTTCTTTTACAAGGCCGGCAAAATTATCCATTTCACGCTGTACGTTGAAGTCAGGTGTAATGATAAAGTGAACGTTACCGCTTAAGGCATGACCAAAAATAATACCGCTGTCTTCGAAATCGTATTTTTTGAACAATTCCGTAATCATTTCAATGCCATCGGTGAAGTCTTCAATTTTGAAGCAAACGTCTTCGGTAATAACCGTAGTGCCCGGACGACGAAGGCCGGCAGCAATCGGTAATAAACCTTTACGAATTACCCACCAGGAATCGTATTCTTTGGCATCTTTGGAATATAAGCTTGGGATTACGGTCGGAATATCTTTCAACTGATCTTTAATGTATTCCAAGTTAGCATCTAATGTTGCTTCATCATTACTTTCCGATTGGAATAAGATACAGCTGGTCCCTTCCGGTACATTGTGTACGAAGGACGGAACTTCCGGTAATTGTTGTACGCTCTTAAGACTTAAATAGTCCATCATTTCAGCAGCCACGACTTTATCACGCGACATATTGGCCAAAGCCACTACGGCACGGGAGGCATCGTTTAATTTAGCAAAGAACAAGAGACCGCAGCCTTTGTATTTTGCGTCATCTACACAGTTATAAACGACTTCGCTTACGAAACCGAGCGTCCCTTCACTGCCGATGAAGATGTGATTTAAAATATCTACAATATCTTCAAAATCGACTAAAGAGTTAATACCGTAACCGGTTGTATTCTTAATTTTATATTTGCGACGAATTAAATCTACTAATTCACTATCAGCCATGATTTCGTTGCGCAAATTAAGCACATCGTCAATAAGTTGGCTCTTGGTTGCCATGAATTCTTTAACACTTTGCGGATTACCGGTGTCAAGAATCGTGCCGTCTGCCAATACAGCACGCATAGAGCGAACCGTTTTATAAGAGTTTTCAACTGTACCGCAACACATACCGCTGGAGTTATTGTTAAAAATACCACCTACCAACGCTGTTGTAATGGTAGCGGGATCCGGACCGATTTTTTTGCCATATGGTTTTAATGCTTCGTTCGCATCAGCTCCGATTACACCGCAAGCTAAACGAATAGCATTGCCGTTTTCAAGAACTTGTACGGATTTAAAGCCGTCATTGGCAACGATTAATACATCTTCAGATGATGCCTGGCCGGATAACGAACTGCCGGCTGCACGGAATGTTACCGGCGTACCGCAACGATTAGCCAATAATACTAATTGCACTACTTCTGCTTCCGTATTAGCTTTTACAACTACTTTCGGTAAATAGCTGTAGCAAGATGCGTCAATACCATAGGCATAACGCAGTAGAAAATCGGTGAATACCCTATCCGGTGCAATTTTCTTTGCTTCTAATACAAAAGTGTCATAATCTCTCTTCAACTGTAAGCTCATATTAGGACCTCCCACATCGTATTGTGCCACTCAGCACTACTGTACGACTTCATATAGATTTAGGATAGCATACCGAACTTATCATGTAAATCAACTATATAAGCATAACCAATACTCATATGTAAAGGGACCTTGTAAAAACCTATAAATTACGGAAAAGTTAAAATACTCAATGTACATTTGATTCCACGAAATGAATAAATTTTTTATTTTAGAGGTTAATAATTCATAAAACTCATTTTAAAGTTAATTAATAGTAATTCTCATAATACAAGATATTTTATCCCCGTTTTTATTATTTAGCACACAATGTACTTGATGTATCTTTTACCATTTTACAATTAGCCCTGTTTCAAGGTATAATAAAACGATATAAGAATACATAAAAGTCATAAAATAATTGTACTTACGCTCATACTAATAGGATATTGCGATCCTGGAGCTAAGTTCTAACCATCGGTATAACAAGGGATTAAACAATAACAATACCAGTAATAGTAAGTGTAAACTAAGAAACTCAATTTATCTAATATACGACGATACTCAATAAGGAAGGTGTAAGTATGTCTAACGCAATAGGAACTCATTTATTAATAGATTTATATACTTGTTTGAAGACGTAGTCAATTCCCCGCTAATCATTCAGGAAAGCGTGACCAATGCTTTGGAAGCAGCACAACAGCCGATCGATGAAATCAGCTGCCAGGTACTGGATGACGAAGTGGTGTTATTGGCCGTGTCTCCCCATTGCCACATCGCCGTTCATGCCTATCCGGACATGGGCTATGTCGCCGTAGATATTTATACCTTTGACTTACCGCTCCAAGCAACTCTAATCATGCGCGTTTTAAAACAATCCTTTGGTGCTGAACGAGTTAAAGCAACCAGCATCAACCGTGGCGACTTCGGATCTATTCGTGATATGAAGCCTCGTAAGAAGACTTCCCTATCCGCTATGGCCCGTGTTACCCGTACTCGTATGAGCCTTAAGCAAACGGGCTCCAAATTAAAAAATACGGGCAAAAAAGTGTTCAATGTCATTGCTAAAAAACGCGACCCACAACCTCGCGACTAACAGCTAGCCATTTACTAAAGCTATAGCTAACCGTTTACTAAGGCTACAGCTAACCGTTTACTAAGGCTACAGCTAGCCATTTACTAATGGCTATAGTAATGTGCTGTGAAAACCAATAAAATTAAGATTTTGCAACAAAAAAGCTATTCTCTGTATTATAAATATAACATTATAATAGGAGAATAGCTTTTATTCGCTATGCAGTTGTATTTTACAGCAAAGTATCTACCGCAATATTTAAGATAACATCAGACGGTGTATCGCAGAGATAATCAGCACCGGCGGCTTCCAACTCCTCACGTGAGCCATAGCCGTAAGTCACCGCTACAGCACGGCAACCAAGCTTTTTAGCCGCTTCCATATCGTATTTACGGTCGCCTACCATATACCAACCGGTAATGTCTTTTTTAGTGCGATTAGAGGAAATTTCTTGCATCGCCGCTAACGCTTCTTTTAAAACATCATCCTTATGGGTAACACCACGGGCTGCATCGGCCCCTTTGATGATTTCAAAATATTTGGTAAGGCCAAAGTGTTCCAATACCTCATTAGCCAAATGCTGCGGTTTAGCCGTTGCCACCGCCACATAGGTATTAGTTTGACGCAAAGTAACCAACATGCGCTCTACATCTTCATAAACACGATTTTCAAATTTACCGATAGTTTCATAACGTTCTTTAAAATAACCGTATGTTTCGGCTGCTTCTTCATCGTTCATGCCGCAGTGTTCGCGCAATGAATCAACAATAGGTGGCCCGATAAAGAGTGTTAAAATCTCATCACCCGGTACGGGTACCCCTTTCTTTTCCAAAGCATAGACAACGGATTTTTTAATACCTTCCGCGGAATCGGTAAGCGTGCCATCTAAATCGAATAAAACGCAAATCATAGGTTCTTCCTTTCTTTATTAACTCGCTTATTCTTATTAACATAGAATTTGCAATCTATGATACAATAAGGTTACAGATAGATTAAACTAATGAGTTTTGAATCAGATTTTATGTATAAGTATATGTACAAGAAGCTATACTGAGTAGTATAGGAGGTAAAGCTATGGATTTTGAAGAACAAAAAGTTCCCGACAGCATTTTGGACAAGTACACTAAAGTTTGTACCTGTCGCAGTATATCGCGCAAGACGATTAAAGAAGCCATCAATGACGGCTGTGATACCATTCCTAAAATCAGAGAACGCACCGGCGCCGGTACCGGTTCCTGCGGCGGTAAAAACTGCGGTGTTCGTATCGTGAAACTGTTGCAAGATATGGGCAAATTACCAAAACCGGGTGCAAAAAAAGAAGATTAATAGTTGCTTATTAAAAGCGCTACAAATTACAGCAATTTAATACTAAGAATCGGTTTGCCGATTGTTAAAAAGGAGTTAACACATAGCAACAAGGTTGTTATAGGTTAACTCCTTTTCATGTATTTCAGCAATTAATTATTAATTTGCTTCTTTTTTCAATGCTTCTTTAAGTGTATGCCATGCCAAAACGGCACATTTTACACGAGCCGGCATATTGGAAATATTTTGAAGTGCCATGGCATCTTCCAACTCTTCCAACTCAGCTTCATCCGTTACTTCTTTTTTAATCATACCGAGGAAAAGATCGACTAAGCGGAATGCTTCTTCAACACTCTTCCCTTTAATGATATCAATCATCATCGAAGCGGATGCTTGGCTGATGGCACAACCGGAACCGGTATAAGCGGCATCTTTAACCATACCGTCTTCTACATCGACCTGTAAGGTCAAATCATCGCCGCAACTTGGGTTGTGACCATGTTCAGATACGGTAAAGGTATCCAACAAGCGCTTATTACGTTTATCCTGATTATGTTCTAAAATTAACTCAGTATATAACTGATCCATTTCCATACTAAGGAACTCCTTCTAGTTTTCTGTAACCTTTTCTTAATCTTCAAAGCCCATGGTAGGTCTTACTTTTTTAACAGCGTCCAAGAAGATATCGAGATCTTCTTTACGGGTGTAGACGTACATGCTCATACGGTTAGAGGCAGGTACTTTGTAGTACACACCGAGCGGTTGAGCACAATGGTGGCCGGAACGAATGCAAACGCCATAGCTGTCCAAAATCGTAGCCACATCATGTGGATGTACATCATCAATGGTAAAAGCAATAACGCCATGTTTTTCTTTAGGATCTTCGGAACCCAATACTTTAACATGAGGAATAGCCACAAGTTTCGGCAACACATAGGCTACCAATTCTTTTTCGTACGCATTGATATTATCCATACCAAACTGTTCCAAATATTCAATGGCGGCTTTTAAAGTTACAGCGCCATGAGCATTTGGCGTACCGGCTTCAAATTTATACGGTACTTCATTGTATGTAGTGGTTTGTTCCTGTACGTATTCAATCATGTCACCGCCCAATAGGTATGGTGGCATGGCTTCCAATAAGTGACGTTTACCGTACATAACACCGATACCTTGGGAAGCACACATTTTATGGCCCGAGAAAACGAAGAAATCACAATCAAGGGCCTGCACATCAATTTTCTTATGAGGTGCCGATTGAGCGCCGTCGAGAACGACTACGGCACCCACGTCGTGAGCGCGCTTAGTCAATTCTGCTACCGGGAATTCCATGCCCAGTACATTACTTACATGAGCAAAGGCTACAATCTTCGTATGGCTGTCGATTTTATCCATTTCGCCGTCTTTAAGATGACCGCTTTCATCAAGGTACATGTATTCCAAGGTAGCGCCCGTAGTCTGAGCTACACGCTGCCAAGTTACTAGGTTGGCATGATGTTCCGCAACGGTGATTACGATTTTGTCACCTTTTTTAACATTATGCATACCATAGCTGAAAGCAATTAAATTGAGACTTTCCGTAGTATTACGTGTCAATACGATTTCTTCGCGATATTTGGCATTAATGAAACGCTGTACCGTATCACGTGCTGTTTCGTACGCTTCGGACGCTTCCACCGCTAAAATATGCGCTCCGCGATGCGGATTACCGTTGTGATTCTTTAAATGAGTTTCCAAAGCATTAATTACATATTCCGGAACCTGAGTTGTCGCACCGCTGTCTAAATACACCAAGCGATGGCCTTTATGTTCTCTTTGCAATATAGGAAAATCTTTATAAGCTTCTGCAATCGACTTCATAATACACCCTCTTATTCTTCAATTAAATCTTTGCACGTACGGCTTGCAATACAATCTCTTCTAATTCTTCATCATTAAGTCGATCAATAACAGGTCGCAACATAGATTCTACAATAATATGTTTAGCTTCGTCTTCGCTGAAACCGCGACTCATCAAGTAGAACAATTTAGTCTTGTCGAGCTGTCCGGCGCTGGCCGCATGGTTACCTACTACATTGTCTTCTTTACAGAGCAATAACGGTAAGGAAACCGATTTAACAGTCGGATCAAGTAATACACAAGTATCTTCTTCCGCACCTTCGGAAGCAATACTGCCTCGAATGAAGTCCAAAGTGCCGCGGAAAGACTTCTTAGCGTTGTCGCCTAAAGCACCGAGTACATGAATATCGCTGACGGATTTAGGTGCTACGTGGGACATAAGCATAGAAATATCAAATTTCTGGTTATTGTCGCCTAAGTACGCTAAATCGTGAACAATATGTGCTTCTTCACCAACAAGGTCTTGCGTATAGTGTAAGAAGCTTTCGCCACTACCTAATTCTACATTTAAGTATTCGACTTTACTGTTAGCTGCCAATTGACTGTAACGATGTTCAATTTGCTGTACCCCTTCACTGAGAAGCTGTACTTTTTTGAAAACTACGTTCGCGTTTTCAGCTGCTTTAACTTCTGTTAAAAGGTTCAAACCACCGGTTTCGGCTGCCCCTTTAACTACATATAATACTTCCAAAGAAGCATCTTTAGCCACGTCGATTGCCAAACGAGTTCTATCGCCTACGCTTTTACCTTCGGCATCAATCGTGATAATTACTTTTTCATTACCGCCGGCCGGCACTGTAATGGCCATGCCTTTAGTAAAATCATTGGTTACGGCTGCTAAAGAAGTAGCTTCCGCCCCTTCAAAATCAGCTTTTAATAAAGCTTTAGCAGTTAGCTCGGTAACAACGCCTTCATTAGCGCTTACCGTAACTGCTGCCGCTGTATTACCACCGGCAACCGTGCCTTCCGTATGATTTACCTGTAACCATCGGAAAGTAGGTCTTGGGAGTTCATTAAATAATACGTTACTCATCTGTACCTCCTAACCGATAGAGCCTTCAAGCTCTAAGGAAATCAAATTATTCATTTCTACCGCATATTCCAATGGCAATTCTTTGGAAATCGGTTCTACGAAACCGCGTACCAACATGGCGCGAGCTTCTTCTTCGCTGATACCGCGAGTCATCAAGTAGAAAATAGCTTCGTCGGAAATACGACCAATCTTAGCTTCATGACCCAAGTCCACATTGTCGTTTTCGATAGAAATGGAAGGAATTGTATCAGATTGAGAAATTTCATCCAACATCAAGGATTCACAAGAAACGGTAGCTTTCGCGTGTTCTGCATTTTTACCAATGTTCAAGACACCGCGGTAAATAGCGGCACCGCCACTCTTAGAGATAGATTTGGAGTTAATATTGGAGGTTGTATGAGGTGCTACGTGAACTACTTTAGCACCGGTATCCAAGTACTGACCTTCACCGGCAAAGGTTACACCGGTAAATTCACAATGAGCGCCTTCACCGGCTAAAATACTCATTGGATACAAGCAGGATACTTTGGAACCGAAGGAACCGGAAACCCATTCAATGGTACCGTTCTTACCGACTGTACAACGTTTAGTGTTCAAGTTGTACATGTTCTTAGACCAGTTTTCAATCGTGGAATAACGAAGGGTTGCATTATCTTTTACAAATAATTCAACACAACCGGCATGTAAGTTGGCTACATTGTATTTAGGAGCGGAACAACCTTCGATGAAGTGTGCTTTAGCACCTTCTTCAATAATAATCAAAGTATGTTCGAACTGACCGGCACCCGGTGCGTTCAAACGGAAATAGGACTGAAGCGGAATGTCCACTTGTACGCCCTTCGGAACATACACGAAGGAACCGCCGGACCATACAGCACCATGCAAGGCAGCAAATTTATGGTCTGTTGGAGGAACCAAGGTCATGAAGTATTTCTTTACGATATCTTCATATTCATGAAGCGCCGTTTCAATATCAGTATAAATAACGCCCTGTTTTACGAGGTCTTCCTGAATGCTGTGATATACAACTTCGGAGTCGTACTGAGCGCCTACACCGGCGAGGGATGTTTTTTCCGCTTCCGGAATCCCCAAGCGGTCAAAGGTGCTCTTAATATCTTCCGGAACTTCGTTCCAGTCACCTTTCATGTCAACTTTCGGTTTAACATAGGTAACAATATTAGCCATATCAAGGCCGCTAATATCCGGAATCCAGTTTGGAATATCCAATTCATTGTAGATGCGCAAAGATTTTAAACGAAAATCGAGCATCCATTCCGGTTCGTTTTTATTTTCCCAAATTTCGCGGATAATATCTTCCGTTAAGCCCGCATCCGATTTATAAGAATATTCGAATTCATTCTTAATATCGTAGACGCCACGGTCCATATCCTCCACGTATGTTTTCTTTCTAGTTTCCATGAGTGCCTCCTAAACTAACGCTTTGTAAGCATCATAGCCTTTGCTTTCAATTTCCGCTACCAAGGAAGCGTCGCCGGTTTTTACGATGCGGCCGTCAATTAATACATGCACGAAATCAGGTTTTAATTTCTGCAAAATGGAGTTATGGTGAGTAATGATAAGTACAGCGTTGTCTTTCGTATGGAAACGATCTACACCGTCAGATACGATACGAACAGCGTCAACGTCAAGGCCGGAGTCAGTTTCGTCAAGCATAGCCAATTTCGGGTTCAATACGGACATCTGCAAAATTTCGTTCTTTTTGCGTTCGCCGCCACTGAAACCTTCGTTTACATAACGTTGTGCATAGGAAGCATCAAAAGACAATTCATCCATTTTAGTTTTCAATTCT